>JAQBQI010000356.1 GCA_028287085.1 Myxococcaceae bacterium | reverse complement strand
GCCCCGGGGCGCGACCATCGCGGGCGGGGCGGCCGGCAGCGGGTTGGCCTGCACGGCCCGCGCGATGTCGCCGAGGTTGAGCGGGAGCTCCGCGCTCGACGACACCATGGTGAAGTCCTCGAAGTCGTCGGCGTTGCTCTGCGGCCGCCCGGAGCCCCGCGGGCCCGGCTCGGGCAGCGGGTCGAGCAGCGCCGAGGCCGCGGCGCCCGCCGGCGGAACGCTCTCCAGTACGATGTTGTCGAAGGCCGCGTCGGAGAGCCCGGAGACGTCGTCGTCGAGGTTGATGGGCGCGTCGTCGGCGGCCTCCTCGATGACCTCGTCGTCGACCATGATCTCGCTGTCTCGGGTCGGAGGGGGGATGTCCACGAAGGCCGACGCCCGGGCGATGAGGGCCTCCGGGTCGATGGGCTTGTGGGCGTAGTCTTCGGCGCGCGTGCGCAGCTTGCTGTGCTGCTCGAAGGTCTCGGGCGGCGAGTCGGACGACACGATGAGCAGCGGCACGTCCTTGAGGTCGGGGTGCTTCTTGATGCGGTTGCAGACCGCGAAGCCGTTCATGCGCGGCAGCTCGATCGCCAGGATGATCAGCCCGGGGCGGTCGTCGAGCGCCACGTCGAGGCCGACCTGACCGTCATCGACCACCCGCACCGAGCAGCCCCGGCGGGTGAACGCCCGCTCGAGCGCGTCGGCGAAGGGTCGGTCGTACTCGAAGATCAGGACCTTCAGCGCGCTCATGGATCTCTACGCTCCGTACGCCCATTGAAGTAGGCGAGTTTCAGCGTAGGGCGGCGGCGCTTCAAACGTCAACGACGATGCAAGGCTTCAGCCCCGCACCGCCGCGTCGAGCGCGTCGACGGTGAGCTCGCGCACGTGGCCGACCACCGCGCGGGCGCCCGCCGCGCGCAGGGCCTCCGGGGGGTAGGTGTGCGCCACGCCCACGACCCGCAGCCCCGCGGCGACCGCGGCCTCGACCCCGGCGACGCTGTCCTCGACCGCCACGCAGCGCGCGGGGTCGAGCGCGCCCGCCGTCGCCGCCAGGAGCTCGAGCCCGAGGCGGTAGCCCGCCGGGTCGGGCTTGCAGGCGGCCACGTCCTCGGCGGCCACGATGACCCGCGCGAGCCCCGCGCAGCCCATCACCCGCAGCGCGGCGTCGATCTCGGGCCGCAGGGCGCCGCTCACGATGGCCAGCGGGACGCGCCCCGCCACCGCCCGCAGCAGCGCCGGGGCGCCCTCGAAGACGGTGAGCGAGCGGGCGGCCAGGGCGGCGTACACGACGCTCTTGGCGGCGATGAGCCCGGCGACGCGGCCGTCGTCGTGGGCGAGGCCCCGGTCGCGCAGCATCGCGACGAAGGCGCCCCGGTCGTCGAAGCCCAGGTAGCGCTCGTCGTAGAGCGCGCGCGAGACCTCGACCCCGGCGGGCGCGAGCGCGGCATTGAATCCGTCGAGGTGGAGCTGCTCGTCGTCGACGAGCACGCCGTTGAAGTCGAAGAGGGCCGCTTGCAACATCGGTGGGGCCGACGATGCCACGAAGCCTTCGGCCGGGGGCGGTGTAGGTGCGACGTCGGGGGTTGCTCCGCGCGAGGCGGCTCTGGTATGCCGAAAGCGAGACCCGCGTTGTCGCGCCGAAGATCGCGGCTGCCACTGTCCACGACGCGGGGGCTCCGGAGCCGACGACCATGAACGTGGTGATGTACGAGGACGAGCTGAATCAGATCCAGGTGGTCGTCGACAAGCTCGTGCGCGACGCGAACGCCCGGGTGGTCTGCATCGTCGACAAGAACGGACAGCTCATCGCCGCCAGCGGCGAGACCGAGAACCTCGACACCACCTCCCTCGCCTCGCTCATCGCGGGCACCATCGCCGCCATGGGGGGCATGGCGAAGCTGCTCAAGGAGAACGAGTTCCCGACGCAGTTTCACGAGGGCGTGAAGGCCAACATCCACATCCAGCTGGTGGGCAACCGGGTGATCCTCGCGGTGATCTTCGACTCGCGCGCCACGCTCGGGCTGGTGCGCCTGCGGGTGAAGCGCGCGAGCGACGAGCTCAACACGATCTTCGAGGCCCTCGCCAAGCGCATCCCCTCGGGGACCGGCGTCGAGCCCTTCGCCGAGATCACCGACGAGGACATCGACAACCTCTTCAACGACTGACCCCAATAGCCCGACACTTCCCCGAGGCGATCGATGTCCTTCATCAACTACGGTCAGCGCGAGATCAACTGCAAGATCGTCTATTACGGCCCCGGGCTGTGCGGGAAGACCACGAACTTGCAGTGGATCTATCAGCGCACGGCCCCCGAGGCGAAGGGCAAGATGATCTCGCTCGCCACCGAGCAGGACCGCACCCTCTTCTTCGACTTCCTCCCGCTCTCGCTCGGTGAGATCCGCGGGTTCAAGACCCGCTTCCACCTGTACACGGTGCCGGGGCAGGTCTTCTACGACGCCTCGCGCAAGCTCATCCTGAAGGGCGTCGACGGCGTGGTCTTCGTGGCCGACTCGCAGATCGGCCGCGTCGAGGCGAACATGGAGTCGCTCGAGAACCTCCAAGGCAACCTCGCCGAGCAGGGCTACGTGCTCGAGAAGCTCCCCTTCGTGGTGCAGTACAACAAGCGCGACCTGCCCGACATCGCCCCCGTCGAAGAGCTGCGCGAGCTGCTCAACCCGACGCACAACCCCGACTACGAGGCCGTCGCCAGCAAGGGCGTCGGCGTCTTCGACACCCTCAAGGCCGTCGCCAAGTCGGTGCTCACCGAGCTCCGCCGCGGCGCCGGCGCCTGACCGTCCCGCCTCCCTCCTCTCCCGACCGCCATCCGAAGCCCCGTGTGTTACGTAGCTCCCCCACGTGGCACGTCGGGTCTTACACGGTCTGGTAATCACCGCGCTGCTGGCGCACCCGGCGCGGGCGCTCGCGCACGACGAGCCGGGGGCGACGGTGCGCGGCGAGACCCCGCGGCGCGCGGCCAGTGACACCACCTTCGACGTCGCGACGCTGCGGCTGATTCCGCGGGGCAGCGCGGCCGAGCTGCTCTCGCTGGCGCCGGGCTTCTACCTCGCGCAGCACGGCGGCGAGGGCAAGGCGCCGCAGCTCTACCTCCGCGGCTTCGACGCGCAGCACGGACAGGACGTCGAGTTCTCCGTCGGCGGTCTGCCCGTCAACGAGGTCTCCAACGTGCACGGGCACGGGTACGCCGACCTCAACTTCGTGATCCCCGAGGTGGTCGACCGGCTGCGCGTGCAGGAGGGGCCCTTCGACCCGCGGCAGGGCGATTTCGCCGTGGCGGGCAGCGCGCGCTTCGACCTCGGCGTGGGCGACCGCGGGGCCCTCGTGCGCGCGAGCTACGGGATGTTCAACACCGCGCGCGCCGTCGTGGTGGTGGCGCCGCGCGGCGAGCGCCGCGAGACCTTCCTGGCGGGCGAGCTCTACCGCACCGACGGCTACGGGGTGCAGCGCGCGGCGAGCCGGGCCTCGGCGCTGGGGCAGTACCTGCGGCAGCTCGCCGGCGGATCGACCGTGCGGGTGCTGGCCACGGTGTACACGGCGCGCTTCGACAGCCCCGGCGTCGTGCGCGAGGACGACTACGAGCGCGGCGCCCAGGACTTCTTCGGCAGCTACGACCTGCGCCAGGGGGGCTTCTCGTCGCGCGCGGCGCTGCTCGCCGAGCTGGTGGTGCCGACGGCGCACGGGCGCCTCACGCTGCTGGCCCACGCGGGCGTGCGCTCGCTGCGCATCCAGGAGGACTTCACCGGCTTCGCCCTCGACCCGCGCGGCGACCGCTACGAGCAGCGCTACGACGCCGTCACGGTGGGCCTGCGCGCGACGCACCGCGCGACCTTCCGGCTGCTGGGGCACACCCACGGCGTGGAGTTCGGGCTCTCGGCGCGGCACGACCGCACCGCCCAGTCGATGGGCCGCCAGCGCTACGCCGACGAGGTCACCTACGCGACCGACGTCGACGCCGACGTCGACGCCACCGACGTCGGGATGTTCGCCGACCTCGACCTGCACGTGCTCTCGCGCGTGCACCTGCGCGGCGGGCTGCGCGCCGACGCGCTCTCCTTCCAGATCGACGACCGCGGCACGATGCTGGTCGACCGCACGATGCGCGTGCCGCGCGGGCGCCGCGACGCGCAGGGCTTCCAGGTGGGGCCGCGCGTGACGGCGGAGGTCGACCTCGGCGCGGGCTTCACGGTGCTCGCCGCCTACGGCAAGGGCTTCCGCTCGCCGCAGGCGCTGTCGCTCGGCGACGGCGAGAGCGCCCCCTTCGCGGTGGTGCACGCCGGCGAGCTCGGGGTGCGCTGGCGCGTCCCGCGGCTGCAGGTGACGGCCGCGGGCTTCGTCACCCACGTCGACCGCGACCTCATCTTCGACCCCGCCTCGGGGCAGAACGTGGTGATCCCCGAGAGCGCCGCCACCACCCGCGGCGGGGCCTCGCTGCTCGTGCGCGCCGCGCCCCTGCGCGGCCTCGAGCTCATCGCCTCGGGCACCTTCTCCCGCGCCACCTTCGACGCCACGGGTTACCTGGTGCCGTATGTTCCGCCGTGGGTGGGGCGCCTCGACGCGGTCTACGCGCGCCCGGTCGGCCGCCCCTTCGGCCAACCCCTCACCCTCTCGGTCGCCCTCGGCGCCACCGGGCTCGGCGCGCGCCCGCTGCCCTTCAGCGAGCGCTCGCCCGCGGTCTTCCTCCTCGACGCCGCCGTCAGCGCGCGCCTCGGACCCGTCGAGCTCGGCCTCGCCGCCCGCAACCTCACCGACGCCCGCTGGCGCGACGGCGCCTTCTCCTACGTCTCCAACTTCACCCCCGGCGCCGACACCAGCCAGGTTCCGGTGCAGCACTTCACCGCGGGCCGCCCGCTCAGCGTCCTCGCAACCTTCACCGTCTACCTCTGACCGGCGAGCACCCCGACGGTGGTGCTACAAATCTACTTCGGGTAACACGGCGTAGAGCCACCGTGAGGCACCTCCGTCATCCCGCCGTGTTCGCGCCCCTCCTCGGGGCGCTCGCCTCTCTCGCGGCGGCGCATTGCGGCGACGACAGCACCGGCCGCAGCCGCATCACCGTCGACGCCCTCGTGCGCGGCACCGACCCGTCGCTCACCACCTCCACCGGCTGGCAGGTGACGATCAGCGAAGCCCGCATCGTGCTGGGTCCGCTGCGCTGGTACGAGGGCGCCGCCCTCTTCGGGCGCTCGCGCTTCGAGCGGCTCATTGGAGTGTCAGTGGCCTACGCGCACCCCGGCCACTACGTCGCGGGCGAGGCCCTCGCCGACATCACCACCCGCCGCGTCGTCGACCTGCTGCGCCCCGGCGGGACGCCCCTCCCCCAGGGCAACGGCGTCACCGGCCTCGCGCAGTCGGCCGCCATCGAGCTGCGCCCCGCCGAGCCCGCGCTCGCCGACGCTGCCAGCCTCCACGGCGGCACCCTCTACCTGCGCGGCGAGGCCACCAGGGACGGCCGCTCCGTGCGCTTCGACTGCGCGCCCGAGCTCACGCATTCGGTGCAGGGGATTCCCGCGCGCGGCGACATGACCACCTCGGGCCGCTGGACCATCACCATCGACCTCGGCGCGTGGATCGATCGCGCCGACTTCTCGGCGGTCGCCGACCCGGCCACGCCGGGCGGAGTGGTCACCATCACGGAGGGGCAGCCGTTCAACGCCGTCACCCGCACGGCCCCGGCGGCCAGCGGGTTCAGCCTCGCGTGGGTGCCCGCGGGCGCCGGCGCGCCGTAGTCGACACTCCCATGAACTCCCCATGCGACATCGCGCGAAGAGCGATCACTTGAAGGCAATGACGATCGCGCTGGTCGCACTCGCGGCCCTCGGCTGCGGCGGCGACAGCGCCGGAACCTCCCCCGGAACCGTCTCCCTCTCCATCTGGGGAGAGGACTACATCGCCGACCAGATTCCCCCGCTGACGGGCTCCGCGGCCGGCTTCGAGAACGGCTGGAGCGTCCGGTACACGCGCTTTCTCGTGAACGTCGGCGACTTCACCGTCGCGGCCTCCGACGGCACGGCGGGCGGCGCCCTCCCGGCGATGCGCGTCTATGACCTCAAGACCACCGCGGCCCCCTTCGCCGTGGGGCGTATCGCCGGCGTCCCCTCGCGGCGCATGGACCGCGTCTCGTATCGCATCGCCCCCGCGACCGCCGCGTCGACGGCGGGCAACGCCGCCGCCGCCGACCTCGCGCTGATGCAGTCCAACGGCTATGGCCTCTACGTCGAGGGCGAAGGCACGCGCATGGGCACCACGGTGCGCTTCCGCTGGGGCTTCGCGCAGAACATCCATTTCGAGTCTTGCACCAACGCCGACAGCTCCGCCGGACTCGCGGTTCCGTCGGGCGGTAACGTCGACGCGCAGATCACCGTTCACGGCGACCACTTCTTCTACGATGACCTCCAGTCGGAGACCGCGCGGCTGCGCTTCGACGCCGTCGCCGCCGCCGACGCCGCCCCCGCCGGCAACGCCGACGGGGTCGTCACGCTGGAGGAGCTCGCGCGCGTCGACCTCACCCGACTGCCCTCGACGCAGTACGGCGGCGGCGACATGAGCCGCGTGCGCAACCTGCGGCAGTTCGTCGAGGCCATCTCCGCGACCGTCGGCCACTTCAACGGTGAGGGCCATTGCCAGGAGCGCGTGCAGTAGCGCCACCCGGGGATACGCCCGCGTCGACCCCGACGAGCCCCCGGAGCGCCCCGATGCCCTTGAGCCGCGCCTCGAAGGCGCGCGTCGGCAGCGACCCGATGAGCTCGCGCACCGCCGGGTCGCGCGCCGCCTCCGCGGTGATCACCACCTCGCTCGCGCGGGCCTGCGCCTGCAAGCGCGCGGCGAGGTTCACCGTGCCGCCGAAGAAGTCGAGGCGATCGTTGGCGCGCACCGCGAGGCAGGCGCCCGTGTGCACCCCGATCTTCACCCCGAGCCCGAGCGCGCCCTGCTTCGCGTCGTGCGCGCGCACCATCTCGATCGCCGCCCGCACGCCCTGCTCCGTCGTCGCGAAGGTCGCCATCACCGCGTCGCCCATGGTCTTCACCACCGCGCCGCCGTGTCGCGCGATGACGGCGCCCACGAGGGCGAAGTGCTCCTCGACCAGCGCGAAGGCGCGCGCGTCGCCGACCCGCTCGTAGAGCGCCGTCGAGCCCGTCAGGTCGCTGAAGAGCACCGTCAGGTGGCCGACGCTCAGCTCGACGCCCGTCGCGGGCGCCTCGGTCGCGAAGAGGTCGAGGAAGTCAGGGAAGGACGCGACGACGGCGCCCGTGACCTCCGCGGCGCTCCACCCCGAGCGCTCGAGGAGCACCGTGCGCGGCGCGCCCGCGGCCGAGGTCACCCGCACCGCGGTGCGCCCGTCGGCCGAGCGGCCCCCGGCCGTCATCGTGACGCCTTCGTCGGCGACGACCACGTCGAGCGTCGCGGGGGCGTGCGCGAGGGTCAGGTCGGCGCCGCCCTCCTGCCGGAGGATGCGCGCGTGAAGCTCGCCCAGGGGCAGGGTGGCGGACTCCGTGCGCGTGGTCGCCGGGGCGACGGTGAGCTGCGCGAAGACGTGCGGGCGCCGCGAGGGGGAGGCCGCGCAGAACACCGCGGGCACCACCCGGCGCAGGGCGGGGCTGCTCTGGAAGACGGCCTCGACGTTGCGCCCGAAGTCGACGCCGTAGGACACGTCGCAGGCGTCGCAATGCACCCGGCTGCCGACCCCGGCGAGGCCGTCGGCGACCTGCGCCGACACCCGGCACACGGGGCAGTTCACCTGCCAGCGCAGGTCGACGAGGCCCGCGCGCGTCGCCCGCAAGAACAAGCTCAGCGCCGCCCGCCGGTCGACGCCCCAGAGGTCGGCCAGCTCGAAGGGGCGCATCTGCGCGACCTCCTCGTCGGGCCGGTCG
>JAQBQI010000355.1 GCA_028287085.1 Myxococcaceae bacterium | reverse complement strand
AGGGAGCTCGCCGCGGCGTCGGTGCCAACGTCCGTTGCCGCGCCGCGGTCGATCGCGACATCGGCGCCCGCGTCGGCGCGGCCCGCGTCGGCGACGCCGAGGTCGAGCGCGGGCACGTCGACGCTGCCGAGGTCGTCGTCGCCCGCGTCGAGCAGGCGGTCGTTGCTGTCGTCGTCGCAGCCCGCGACGAGCAGGGCCAGGACGGAGGCGAGGGCGCGGGCGTTGGGGCGGTTCACGGCGACGTCGGTAGCAACAGATCGCCCGGCGGCGCAAGCCTCGGCGCGGCGCGTCGCAGATCCGCGCACAGGGCGCCCGGGTCGCGGGGCCGATACTTCCTGCGCACCCCCGCGAACGCGCAGTCGGGGCGCGAGGCCCAGGATCGCGACTGAAATGCCATGAAAAAGAGCGACCGCCCGGAATAGATCAGCCCACCTCGAACCCCTGGTCCGTGCGTTGCAACCCTAGTGGGGTATCCCCGAACTTTTGGAGGCATAACTCATGGACGTCCGATCGGTCTTTCGACGACACACGGCTCTCTCTCGCATCACCGGAGACGCCCTGGAGGAAATCGCGAAGACGGCTACGCAGCAGCGGCTGCGACGCGGCGAGGCGGTCTGGAGGTCGGGCGAGTCGGCGAGCAGCTTCGTGCTGGTGGGCCTCGGGTTGGTGAAGGTGTTGATGCCGGGCGGTCCGTCGCGCGACCTGGTGCTGGGCCTGGCGGGCCCGGGCGAGAGCGTGGGCGACGCCGAGGCGCTCGAGGCGGGCTGTTACGACGCCGACGCCTTCGCGCTGACCGAGACGGCCATCGTGGTGCGCGTGCCGCGCGAGATGATGCTCGCGGCGCTGGAGAAGTCGGGCCCCGCGTCGCTCGCCCTCGCGGTGGGCCTCGGGCGCTCGGGGGCCGTGGCCAACCGCCGCCTCGCGCTCTTCACCGCGTCGGCCGAAGAGCGGCTGGCGACCACGCTGATGGAGCTCGGCGAGCGCTTCGGCGACGAGATGGAAGACGGCTCGACGCTCATCCCGCTGCGCCTCACGCGCGCCGAGCTCGCGGCGCTGGTGGGCACCACGGTGGAGACGACGATCCGCACCCTGTCGCGGTGGAGCCGCGAGGGCCTGGTCTCGACCGGTGATTGTGGCCTCACCGTGCACGACGCGGTCGGGCTCGCGCGCCGCACCGCCGCGCAGCATCCCGCCCGCGCCTGATCATCAACGGACGGCGATTGTCGGCGCCGACCGGGCGACGATAGAGTGGGCGACCTCGCGGCCGCAGACGCTCTCTCCCCCCCTCAGCCGCCGCGCCGGAGTCGCCGATGAAGGTCCGTGCCGTCCTGGCCGTCGCGCTCGTCGCGGCGGCCTGCGCTCCCGAAGACGTCTACCAGAACGACCTCTTCCCCGACTCCGGCCTCCGCGACACGGGCGTGCGCCGCGATACGGGGCGCGTCGATGTGCCACGACCGCCCGACGTGCCCGGGGCCCGCGACACCGGCGTCATGGTCGACGCCGGGAGGGCCGACATCCCGGCGGGGCCCGACGTCCCGGTCGCGCGCGACGTGGGCGTCGACCGGGGCCCGCCCGTCTGCCGCGACGAGGACGGCGACGGCATCTCCGACGAACTCGAGGGCGCGCCCTTCCAGCACACCGCGCTGACCGCGGGCTCGACCCCCGACTACCAGAACGCCGACTGCGACGAGGACGGCGTGAGCGACGCCGACGAGGCGCGGCGCAACTACGCGGGCTTCGCGGCGGCGGCGCGCCCGGCGCTGCGCTGCGGCGACCTCGCCGACGACTGCGACGGCGACGGGTACATCAACGCGCGCGACCGCGACTCCGACAACGACGGGCTCACCGACCGCGAGGAGTCGGCGCGCACGCACTCCGACCCCTGCGTCGCGGACACCGACGGCGACGGCGTCGGCGACCTCACCGAGAGCGCCGCGGGCAGCAGCCCCACCGACCCCGCGAGCCGCCCGCCCGCGGGCTCGCTCTACGTCACGCTCCCCTACCGCGACCGCGCGGGGCCGCAGACGCGCTCCTTCGACTTCTCCACGCGCATCCGCAGCGCGGACATCATGTTCCTGGTCGACACGACCGGGTCGATGATGGGGACGATCATGGCGGTCCGCGACACGCTCAGCAGCACCATCGTGCCGGGCATCGTGCGGGCGATCGGGCCGGGCGCCGACATGCGCTACGGGATGGCCGAGCACCGCGACTTCGCCAACGGCGGCAACCCCGGGGACTTCGCGCTGCGCGTGCTCCAGCGCCTCGCCCCCGACCCGATGCTGTCGCAGGCCGCGGCCGGCCGACTCACACTTGGGGACGGCGACGACTTCCCCGAGTCGCAGGTGCCCGCAATGCACGCACTGCTCTCGGGTTTCGGGCTCCCGCAATACGGCGGCACCGCGACGCGCATGGTCACCGCGGCCGACTGCGGCGGCGACGCGACCGCCTTCGGGTGGGCGTGCTTCCAGCCCGGGCGGGTGCCAATCGTCGTGCTCTTCTCCGACGCGAGCTGGCACAACGGACCCACGATGCCTACGGGCAACTTCTACTCGGGCGTCCCGACGGCCGCGGTGTACACGCAACTGGTCATGGAGTTCCGTCGGCGCGAGGCCTACTTCGTCGGCATCGACGTCTCGAACCTGGTCGCGGAGACCTACAACAGCTCGCTCTCGCTCTCCCGCGACTCGCGCACGCTCGACGGCGCCGGGGCGCCCATCGCCTTCCGCGGCTCGCCCGCGACGGTGGCCGCCAACGTCATCTCGGCCATCACCACGCTCGCCCAGGGCACCCGCCAGGACGTCACCCGCCGCGGCGTCGCCGACCCCGCCGAGACGCGCCTCGCGGCCGGCCGCCACACCGACGAGTTCATGCAGCGAATCGTCCCGCTGCGGGGCACGCCCGCCGCGCCCGCGGGCTTCGACCGCTTCGACGACGCGACCTTCTTCAACGTGTCGCCGTCGACCGTCGTCACCTTCGAGGTGACCTTCTTCAACGACTTCCACCGCAACGACAGCGGCGCCGCGCAGCTCTTCCGCGCGACCATCGAGGTGCTCGGGCGCGCCTCGTCGGTGGTCGACACCATCCAGGTCTTCGTGATCGTCCCCGCCGAAGCCAGCAACACCCCGGGCTGAAATCACCGGCCCGCGGCGGTTGAACCCGCGCGTGCCGAACCCCATGGACCTGCGCGGCGCTTTGCGTATCCTCCCGCTCCCGAACGGCAACCGCATCCCTCTGAGAGGAATCGTCCGATGGCGAACATCACCCTGAACTACGACGGCAAGACCCTGGAGTTCCCTCTCACCGTGGGATCGGAGAAGGAGGGTGGCATCGACATCGCGAAGCTGCGCGCGGGCAGCGGCCTCGTCACCCTCGACCCCGGCTTCATGAACACCGCGTCGACCACGAGCGCGATCACCTTCCTCGACGGCGAGAAGGGCATCCTCCGGTACCGGGGCTATCCGATCGAGCAGCTCGCCGAGAAGTCGACCTTCATCGAGGTCGCTTACCTGCTCCTGTATGGTGAGCTCCCGTCGGCGTCGCAGCTCGCGACCTTCCAGGCCAGCATCGCGGCGCAGTCGCTGGTGCCCGAAGACCTCAAGCACCTGTACCGCGCCTTCCCGCGCACCGCGCACCCGATGGCGATGCTGGGCTCGGCGGTCAACGCGCTCTCGGCCTTCCACGAAGACGCCAACGACCCCAACGTGCCCGCGCAGGTCGAGCTCGCCACGCACCGCATCCTGGCGCAGCTCCCGGTGCTCGCCGCCTGGGGCTACAAGCACGCCAAGAACCAGCCCTTCGTCTACCCCGACGCGGCGCTCGGCTACACCGCCAACTTCCTCAAGACCCTCTTCGGCGTGCCCACCGAGGCCTACGCCGTCGACGACGACATCCGCAGCATCCTCGACCTGCTGCTCATCCTCCACGCCGACCACGAGCAGAACTGCTCGACCTCGACCGTGCGCATCGTCGGCAGCTCGAAGGCCAACCTCTTCACCTCGGTGAACGCCGGCATCTCGGCGCTCTGGGGCCCGCGCCACGGCGGCGCCAACCAGGAGGTGCTGGAGATGCTGGAGACCATCCACAACGACGGCCACAACCTCCAGAAGTACGTCGACCTCGCCAAGGACAAGAACTCCGGGTTCCTGCTGATGGGCTTCGGCCACCGCGTCTACAAGAACTTCGACCCGCGCGCGAAGATCATCAAGGTCGCCTGCGACAAGGTGCTCGCCAAGCTCGGCATCGACGACCCGCTGCTCGACCTCGCCAAGCGCCTCGAGGAGACCGCCCTCAAGGACGACTACTTCGTCTCGCGCAAGCTCTACCCCAACGTCGACTTCTACTCGGGCATCATCTACCGCGCGCTCGGCATCCCGACGAACATGTTCACCGTGATGTTCGCCCTCGGCCGCCTCCCGGGCTGGACCGCCCATTGGCGCGAGATGAACGCCCTCAAGACCCCCATCGGTCGCCCCCGCCAGATCTACACCGGCGCCACCGAGCGCCAGTACGTCGGCATCGACCAGCGCTGATTCGTCCGCCCCTTCCCGCCTCCCGACTCCCCCCGACATCCACCCGTGACGAAGCCCCGCGGCGGCGGTTCCGGCCGCGCGACGGCCGTGCCACATTCGCGCGCACGATGTCCTCCCTGAAGACCTGGCTGGCGCTCTCGATGACCGTCGCGGCGTGCAGCGGCGGCGCCGACCTCGCCGACCCCGACGTCCCCGGCGACGCCGGCACCGACGCGTTCCAGCTGCCCGAGATCCCGCGGCTCGACGACGACGTACCCGCGAGCGCGGACGTGCCCATGGGCGTCGACGCGCCCGCGAGCGTCGACGTGCCCGCGAGCGTCGACGTGCCCGCGAGCGTCGATGTGCCCGCGGTCGTCGACGTGCCCGTCGTCGAGGACGTGCCCGTCGTCGAGGACGTCCCACCGAGCGCCGACGTGCCCGCGAGCGCGGACGCCGACGCGCTCTGCGACGAGCCGCCGATGTGCGACGCCGCGCCGCCGACGCCGTCGGCGATGACCTCGTGGCGGCACCTCACGACGCGCGTCACGGTCGCCCTCGGCGGGCAGCGCCACCGCGGGCGCGACCTCTTCCTGCGCCCGGGCGACGCGCAGTGGGGCATCGCGCGCTTCACCTACGGCGCCGCCGACGACGACCTCCAGGACGAGGACGTCGAGGTCTTCCTGTTGCGCAACTGCCGCACCTGGGAGCGACTCGGCGAGGCGCGCACGACGCGCGACAACGACCACGCCACCGTCGAGGGCGTCGTCGACAACGGCGGCTTCGTGTACTTCCCCATCCCGGCGAGCGCGCGCCTCGGCGTCGGCCGCCACCGCCTGCGCTACGTCGTGCGCGGCGATCACACCGTCGCCGATCAGTACATCGAGGTGCTGCCCGCGGGCGCCCGCGTCGCCGTCTCCGACGTCGACGGCACGCTCACGGAGAGCGAGACCGCCGAGTGGCTCACCGTCTTCGGCGGCGCCTCGCCGGCCGTCAACGCGGGCGCCCCGGAGGCGCTGTGGTCCCTCGCGCGCCGCGGCTTCATCATCTTCTACCTCACCGCCCGGCCCGAGTGGCTCACCACGCGCACCCACCAGTGGACCCGCGATCGCGGGCTCCCGTCGGGCCTCGTGCACACGATGCTCAACCTCACCGGCGGCACCGGCGCCGCCGCCTTCGCCTTCAAGCGCGACGAGCTGTCGACCCTGCGCGCGCGCCTCGGACGCCCCGCCGACTACGCCTTCGGCAACACCGACACCGACGCGCAGGCCTACGACGCGGCGGGCGTCCCGGCGTCGGGCGCCTACTACTACCGCTTCACCGGCGACCGCCGCGGGGGGCAGCTCAACAACGACTACCGCGCCCTCGTCGCGCCCCTCTCGATGGGCCCGCGCTACTGCCGCTGACGGCCCGCGCTCACTCGCACGCGACGGGGCGAACCTCGTAGCGCACGTCGGCGCCGGCGAGCCCGCTCACGCGCACCGCGTAGACCGACCCGGTGGCGACCGCGGGCATGTCCCACGAGACGGTGGGGTCGCCGTAGTTGCCCGCGCGCAGGGCCGCGGTGACGGGCACCGCGACGCCGTCGCGCGTGACCGCGACGCGGGTCGCCGCCGACACGCCGAGCGACGCGGCCGAGAAGGACCAGAGGCGGGTCATCGCGTCGGCCGGCGTGGGACCGGCGTTGGGCCACGCGACCCAGGCCGAGGGGCGCGGGTTGTCGGTGGCCCCGAGGATGAACAGGCACGCGTAGCCGCTGGCCTGCCCGTAGCCCATCGCGCTGAGCGGGGGGTAGAGCATCCACCGGCGGTGGCCGAGGGTGTGGGAGAGGTCGCGGCCGTCGTCGATCCAGCCGTTGATGGCGTCGCGCACGGTCATCGTGAAGCCGCGCACGCCGGTGATGTTGCTGCCCGACGTGCCCTGGTAGCCGAGCGTCGACCAGCACGACCACGTCATCGGCGGCGTGTGGTTGAGCTGACCGTTGCGCTCGACGAGCACCGCGCAGGCCTGCGCCGCGGCGCTGTGCGCGGCGTCGTCGCGCAGCGGCGCCAGGCCCGCGAGCCAGCGGTACGCGTTGGTGAGCCGCAGGGCGCCGGCCCGCGTCTCGGGGGGCAGGGTGCCCGGGTCGCAGGTGGCGGGCCCCGGGGTCCACCCGGCGAGGCCCGCGACGGAGGCCGAGGCGGCGCGCCACTGCGCGCAGGTG
>JAQBQI010000324.1 GCA_028287085.1 Myxococcaceae bacterium | reverse complement strand
TCCCGCGCCTGCCCCGCGCCCCGCGCCCGTCGCGAAGGTGGCGGTGCCGGTGGTGGTCAGCCCCGAGGCCGCGCTGCTCCCCGGGGCGCGCGTGCAGGTGAAGTCGGGCCCCTTCGCGGGCAAGGTGGGCGCCATCGTCGAGCGCGACGTGCGCGGCGCCAAGGTGTCCTTCGGTCTGCTCTCGGCCCGGGTGAACCTCGGCGACCTCGAAGCCCTCGCGACCTGACCGTCCCCCCCGCTACGAAGCCCCCTCGTCGTTGCCGCCCTCGGGTGGGGGCATCGACTTGCGCGCGCTCTTGATGCGCGTGCGGGCCTGCACGTCGGGGCGCACCGAGCCCTCGCCGTTCTCGTCCTCGACGCTCTTGAAGCGCACCTCCATCTTCACCTCGAAGGCGAGGCCCGTGAGCACCTTCTTCATGTCCGACGCGAAGCTGGTGCTCGTCAGGAAGTCGCGAATCTCCTTCGCGACGACCGTGTAGATCCCCTTCTTGGTCTCGTCGACCTGGTCGAGCAGGGCGTGCGCGACCTCCTTGGGCAGCCGCGTCTTGTCGACGAAGGACCGCACCGTGTCCTCGCTGCGCGAGATGGCGTCGATGCCCGACTCGATGCCCTTCTTCACGAAGCGCTCGAGCAGCCCCGAGCGCTCGTGCTCGGGCGCATCCCCTTCGGTCTTCTTCTCGTCCGTGGCCATCGCTGGCGCGACGCTACGGGCCGCGCCTCCCGCCCGTCAACGGGCCCGCGATGTGTGCTACCGACGCCACCGCCATGCGCGACGTGCTCCTCGTCTCCAAGCCCATCGCCCCCCCGTGGACCGACTCCAACAAGAACCTCGTGCGCGACCTCGCCACCGCGATGCGCCGCTACCGCCCGCGCGTGATGGTGCCCGCCGGCGCCTCGCTGCCCGGCGTCGTCTGCGAGCCCGTGTACACCGCCGCGGGCGCCTACGCCCCGAGCCGCCTCGCCAACGCCCGCGTGCTCGCCCGCCTCGTCGCCGGCCCCCGCGTCGACCTCTGGCACTTCTTCTTCGCGCCCAACCCGCTCACCCTCCGCGCCGGATCCATCGCCCGCGCCGCGCGCCGCATGCCGACGGTGCACACCATCGCCAGCGCCCCCGACGACCTCGAGCGCGTCGCCCCGCTCCTCTTCGCCGACGCCGTGGTCGCGCTGAGCCAGCACTCCGCCCGCCGCCTCGCCGCGGCCGGCGTGCGCGCGCGGGTCATCCCCCCGGCGCTCGCCCCCGTGCACGTCACCGCCGACGAGCTCGCCGCGGCGCTGCGCCAGCACGGGCTCACCGGCCCCTACGCGCTCTACCCCGGCGACCTCGAGCACTCCGACGGCGCGCGCACCTTCATCGAGGCCGCCGCCCTCGACGACGGCGCGCTCACCTGGGTGATCGCCGCGCGCCCGAAGACCCCGCGCGCCCGGGCGGCCCTCGAAGCCCTCACCGCGCTCGCCGCGCGGCGCCGCGCGAAGGTGCGCTTCCTCGGGGAGATCCGCGACATCCACGCCGTGGTCGCGGGGGCCGCGGTCACCACCCTCGTCGTCGACACCCTCCACGCCAAGATGGACCTCCCCCTGGTGCTGCTCGAATCCCTCGCGCTGCGCGTGCCGGTGCTGGTGTCCTCGACCACGGCGGCGGCGGAGATCCTGCCTTCGGGCGGCGCCGTGGCGCTCCCGCCGGGCGACCCGGCCGCGCTCTTCGCGCAGGTGCGCGGCCTCGTCGAGGCGCCCGCGCGGCGCCACGAGATGGGCGCGGCGGGCGAGCGCTGGGTCGCCGCGACCTGCCACCCGGCGGTCGTCGCGGCCGAGCACGAGCGCCTCTACGACGAGGTGCTGGCGGCCGGACGCGGGGCGTAGTTCCGATCGACGGCGGGTGTGTGTTAGAGGCGCCGCATGAGCCGCGACGACGCCACCCGCGCCTATTACGACGACTTCAGCAAGTGGTACGAGCGCGAGCGCGGCCGCGGCTACCACGGCCTCATCGACGACCTGGAGTTCTCCATCACGGAGCCCTACGCCCGCGGCAAGCGCTGCCTCGAGGTCGGCTGCGGCACCGGGCTCATCCTCGAGCGCGTGGCGGCCGTGGCCAGCGAGGCGGTCGGCATCGACCTCTCGCCGGGCATGCTGGAGAAGGCCCGCGAGCGCGGCCTCACCGTGCACGAGGCCCCCGCGACGAAGCTGCCCTTCGACGACGCGCGCTTCGACCTCGTCTACTCGTACAAGGTGCTCGCGCACGTGCCCGAGATCGAGGTCGCGCTCGCCGAGATGGCGCGCGTCTGCGCCCCGGGCGGAACCATCCTGGCCGAGTTCTACAACCCCTACAGCCTGCGGTACCTCGCGAAGACCCTCGGTCCCGCGCAGAAGGTCTCCGAGACCCGCACCGAGGCCGCCGTGTACACGCGCTTCGACTCGCCCGAGCGCGTGCGCGCGATGGTGCCGCCGGGGTCGCGGCTGGTCGACTTCCGCGGGGTGCGGGTCTTCACGCCGACCGCGCGCGCCGTCACGCTGCCGGTCATCGGGCCGCTGCTCCAGCGCGCCGAACACCTCGCCGTGCGCTCGCCGCTCTCCCGCCTCGGGGGCTTCCTCGTCGCGGTCATCCAGCGCGACGCGTAGCGCCGGCGCGGGGGGCGCGGAAGGCTTCTCGGGCGCGCGGGGCATCGCGTACACTCCGAGGGGATGAGTGCCCCCGCGCGGATCCTGGTCGTCGACGACGAAGCCTCGCTGCGGCAGATGATGGACGTGCTGCTCCGGCGCATGGGCCACGAGGTCGAGCTGGCCTCCGGGGTGCGCGAGGCGAGGGAGCGCCTCGACGCGGCGACGACGCCCTTCGACCTCGTCGTGACCGACCTGATGATGGCCGACGGCACGGGGCTCGAGGTGCTCGACCACGCGCGCGCGACCTCGACCGAGACGCAGGTGCTGGTGGTCACGGCGCACGGCTCGGTCGAGACCGCGGTCGACGCGATGCGCCGCGGCGCGTACTGCTACCTGGAGAAGCCGCTGAGCGTCTCCGAGGCGCGCGCGCAGGTCGAGAAGGCGCTCGAGAAGCGCTCGCTGATGAAGGACAACTCGTCGCTGCGCATCATCACGCGCGGGCTCACGCCGGAGGGCGGCAGCGGCTCGCTCATCGGGCGCAGCGCGACCTTCCAGACGGCGATGGACTTCGTGCGGCGGGCCGCGCCGAACCGCGCCAGCGTGCTCATCACCGGCGAGAGCGGCACCGGCAAGGAGCTCTTCGCCCGCGCGATCCACACGAGCAGCGACCGCAGCGCGGGGCCCTTCGTGGTGATCAACTGCGGCGCGATCCCGGCCGAGCTGGTGGAGAGCGAGCTCTTCGGCCACGAGAAGGGCGCCTTCACCGGCGCGGCCAACCGGGCGCTGGGGATGTTCCGGCAGGCCGACGGGGGCACGCTCTTCCTCGACGAGATCGGCGACGTCCCCTTACCGCTACAGGTAAAGCTCCTGCGCGCGCTGCAGGAGCGCAAGGTGCGCCCGGTGGGCGGCACGACCGAGATCCCGATCGACACCCGCATCGTGGCGGCGACCAACCGCGACCTCGCCCAGATGGTGAAGGAGAAGTCCTTCCGCGAGGACCTCTACTACCGGCTCAACGTGCTGCGCCTGCACCTGCCGCCGCTGCGCGACCGCCGCGAAGACCTGCCCGCGCTGATCGAGCACTTCCGCAGCCGCTTCGCCGCGGAGAACGGCCGGGCCTTCGTGACCTTCTCGCCGGAGGCCCTGCGCCTGATGCTGGCGCACCAGTGGCCCGGCAACGTGCGCGAGCTGGAGAACGCCGTCGAGCGGGCCGTGACGCTCGCGCAGGGCGGCACGGTGATCCGCGACGACCTGCCGCCCGAGCTGCTGGGCGCGGCGGGCTTCTCGCGGCCGGGCGAGATGGTGCTGCCCCCGGAGGGGCTCCAGCTCGAGGCCACGCTCGACGACATCGAGCGCAGCTTCATCCGGCAGGCGCTCGAGCGCGCCAAGGGGGTTCGCACCCACGCGGCGGGCCACCTCGGGCTGACCTTCCGCTCGTTTCGCTACCGGCTGCAGAAGCTCGGGATGGCGGGCGGCGAGGCGCCCGTGGGCGAGGGCGAGGGCGACCCCGACGAGGCCGAGGCCCGCGCCCGCCGCTGAGCGCGCGCTCGCGGGGCACGGACCCCCTTCGCGGTCGGGGCGTCCCGGGATACCATCGCTCCCAGGTGTCGCCGCCGCGCACACCGTCCCCGGAGGTTCGCATGAAGACCACGACCGCCTCGCGCCGCCTCGCCCACCGCTGGGCCAGCGCCGGCATGACCCTGATCGAGCTGATGATGGTGGTGATCATCATCGGCGTGCTCGCGGGCATCGGGGCCTTCTCGTACTCGTCGTACATCCGGCGCAGCCGCTCGCAGGAGGCGCGCACGATGCTCGCGTCGATCGCCGCGCGCGAAGACGCCTACCGCGCCGAGTTCGGCACCTACTGCTCCGCGGGTGGATCGAGCGCGCCGACCTCGCTGGGTCTGAGCAACGCCTGGCCGGCCTCGGCGCCCACCAGCCAGCGCGTGCCCTTCCTCGCGACCTCGATGCCCCAGGAGTGGTTGCAGCTCGGGTTCCGCCCCACCGGCGACGTGCGCTACCGCTATATGGTGCTCGCGGGCGCGCCCCCGGCCGCGCCGCCCTCGCCCTACGACGCGGGCTTCTCCTCGGCCCCCAACCAGGACCTCTGGTACGTGGCCGAGGCCTACGGCAACCTCGACGGCGACACCGTCACCTCGACCTTCGGGCTCTTCTCGGGCAACGCCAACACGCTCCGCATCGTCAACGAGACCGAGTAGGCCGCCGCCCTCCGCTCCCTCTCCCTCTGATGCAACGAAGCTCCCTCGTCGGCGTCCTCGCCATGGTCCTCGCGGGTGCGGGTGTGTACCCCGCGCGCGCCGCGCTCAACCGCCAGTACGAGCGCCACCGCCGCGTGCTCGACACGGCCGAGATCCCCACGGTCGGGGTCGCGCGGGTCGCCTCGCTCGGCCACGTCGAGTGGCTCGCCGACGTCCTCTGGATCAACGCGCTGCTCTACTACGGCGAGTCGCTGACGGCGCGTAACCCGGGCCGCTACGTCGACCGCTACGCCTCGGTGATGGTCGCCCTCGACCCGCGCTTCCGGCAGGCCTACCTCTGGGCCGCGGTCGCGATGGTGCTGCGCACCGGCGAGGTCCCCGTGGAGGACATCCGCCGCGCGGCCGAGTACCTCGAGATCGGGCTGCGCATCTTTCCCAACGACGGCGAGATGCACTTCCAGCGCGGCGCGACGCTGGCCTACGAGCTCTCCCCGCGCCTGCCGCGCGACAGCGACGAGCGCCGGCGCGCGCAAGCCTCGGCGGCGGAGCACTTCCGCCGCGCCTCCGCGCTGGGCGAGGGGCCCCCGTGGATCTCCCTGACCGCGGCCAGGATGCTCGCCGAGAACGGGCGCCCGGACGCGGCCATCGAGGCGCTGCGCGACGGCCTGGTGCGCGTGGAGGAGACGAACATCCGCGAGCGCATCCAGCAGCGCCTGGTCGACCTGCTGCGCACGCACCCCAACGACGACCACGGACTGGCCGGGATGCAGGCGCTCGAGGCGACGCGCCGGCGGGAGTACCCCTACCTGCCGACGTCGCTCTACCTCTTCGTGGGCCCGCGCGTCGGGCCCTGAAGGGCGCTATTCGAGGGGGCGGTTGCGGAAGTCGGCGGTGCCGACGGGCTGAAGCCCGCGGCAACGCAGGCATCGATTAGCCTTCCCCCGAAGTCCGCAAGCGGACTCCCACCCGGCAGCCGCGGCGGCGATGGGTGCGGCCACGAAGGAAGTCCGCTTGCGGACTTTCGGTGGCTCCTCATCGATCCCAGCGTTGCCGCGGGCTTCAGCCCGTCGGCACGAACCGGCCGCCGGGACAGACGACTGATCGGGCCGCTCCGGCTACGTGCGAAACGACCGGAACGCCCGCGCCACCGCGGCCGCCGCCGGGTCGAAGACCTCGCGGTCGCCGCCCGCCTCGAGCACGTAGACCTTCTTCGGCCGCACGAACACCGCCACCTGGTAGCGGTGCTCGCGCCCGCCCACCGTCGCCGCGTAGTGGAACAACACCCCCGCGAGCCCGTTGGCGCTCTGCACGGGCTCGGGGTTGCCCGCGGGCACGTAGCCCTGTCGGCGCAGGCGCTCGTCGACCACGCGCCCCCAGAACTCGAGGTTGGCCTGCGGCTCGTTGCGCACGGCGCGCACGCCGATCACCACGCCGTCGGCGTTGATGGCGCGGTAGTCGTAGCGCTCGTCGTCCTCGAGCTCGGCGAAGCCGTTGGGCGTGTTGATGTGGAAGCTCGCGCAGGCCGGGGCGAGGAGCGAGAGCGCGAGAATCAGCGGGAGGCGTCGGAGCGTCGTCATGGCGTCACCAGTGCTTCGATGGTCGGGAAATCGTCTCAGCGGATCTGCAGCAGCCGGCCGAGGCCGAGCCGGTCGAGCCACTCCACGGGCAGGTCGAGCGGGCGCCGCACCGACGGGCCCGGCAGCGGGTCGGGCGCCACCACCGCCTCCGAGCGCGGCACCGCCGTCACCGTCACCAGCGAGAAGGTCGCCCGCGCCCGCAGGAAGCGCATGCGCCCCTCGATCTGGTCCATCTCGCGGGAGACGCGCTCGAGCTCCTGCTCGACGCGCAGCGCCTCGGCCACGTTGGCGGCGCGCGCCAGAAACTCCTCCAGCCGGCGGCGCACCGCGCGCAGGTTGGCGAGCCGCACCTCGAGGTCGTTGAACTCCTCGGAGACGTCCTGCGCGTTGATGGTGCGGTGCAGCACGTCGGCGAGCTCCTCCACCCGCCGCACGCCCTCGCGGAAGCGCGCCGACGGCACGCGCACCTGCACCTGCGCGTCGGTGCGCTGCACGAGGTAGCCGCCCATCGCGTAGGCGAGGTCGACCACGCGGTCGAGCGTGGCGGTGATCTCCGCGCGGCGCACCGAGAGGTCGACCGCGGCCGTGTAGATGAGCATCGGCGCGGGGGGCGTGGCCTCGGCGACGCCGCCCGGATTGGCGGGCGTCGCGGGGGTCGCGGGCGTGGCGTTGGTCGCGGGCGTGGTGCGCCCCGCGGGGCCGCGCGGCGTCGTGGCGGGGGGCGTAGTCGCGGCGTGCGCGA
>JAQBQI010000310.1 GCA_028287085.1 Myxococcaceae bacterium | reverse complement strand
CGGCGACGCGCTCGGCTGCGGGTGGTTCGTGACCCTCTCGTCGCGCGCGGCGGGCACCGCCCCCCGCGTCTACGACCTCGGGCGCCACGCCTTCGCCGCCGCCCCCGCCGCGGGGTCGTTTGACGCCGCCGCGGTGGTGCTTCTGTTGGAGGGCGCTGTGACCCACCAGGCCGCCTCCGTTTCGTCCGCCGCGTCGCCCGCCCCGGCGACGCCCGCCCGCCCTTCTCCCGCCGCGCCGACGCGCGCCACCCCGACGATCTCGCGGGTCTGGCCGTGGCTCGTCGTCGGCGGCGTGGTCCTCGGCGTCGTCGGCGCCGTCGTCCTGCTCCAGGGCGAGTCCACCCCCCGCACGACGATCACGGTGGTGCACCGGGGCGCCGAGTGAGCCGGCTCACCGCGTGGCTCGTGGCGCTGGCGCTCTGGCTCGTGAGCGCGGGCGCGCTCGCCCAGCCCCACCACCTCGACGACGCGCTCGCGTCGCGCGACCTGGCCCTCTCGATCCCCGCCGTCCCGGCGGGCTACGCCACCGAGCAGCTCGGGCCGCTCGCGGTCAGCTACCCCCGCGCGCTGCGCCCGCTCTTCGCCGACGCCCTCGCCCGCGCCGAGCGCGACGCCCGCGCCGTGGGGGCGCCGCTGGGCATGCCGGAGCTCCCGCGTCTGTCGGTGCGCCTCGTCCCCGACGCCGACGCGCTGCGCGCGCTGAGCCCCCCGGAGCTGCCGCCGCCGCGGTACGCCTCCGGGGTCGCGTACCCGTCCATCGGGCTGACCCTCGTCTCGGCGCGGGCGCCGTCGTCCGGCGACGCCACGCGCGTCGCGCAGGTGCTGCGGCACGAGCTCTCGCACCTCGCGTGGGGCGCCGCGACCGGGCAGGCCGAGGGGCCGCGGTGGTTCACCGAGGGCCTCGCGGTCGAGCAGTCGGGCGAGCACTCCTTCGAGCGCTTCCAGTCGATGGCGCAGGCGAGCTTCACGCGCGGCCTCGCGCCGTGGGCGCAGCTCGACGCGCGCTTCGGCGGCAGCGCCGAGCAGGTCGACGTCGCGTACGCGCAGGGCGCCGACATCGTCTCGTGGCTGCTGCGCCGCGACGGCCCCGGTCGCTTCGCCGTGCTCGCCGAGCGCCTGCGCGGCGGCGACCCCTACCCCGAGGCGATGCGCACGGCCTTCGGCGCCTCGCTCGCGGGCCTCGAAGAAGAGTGGCGCGCCGACGTGCGCGGCCGCTTCGCGCTGGCCCCGCTCTGGGCGGGGTCGGGCGTGGTGACGGTGGTGTTCCTGCTGATGATGGGCGCCGCCGCGCTGCGCCGCTGGCGCCGCTCGGCGAAGACGCGCGCGCGCTGGGCGGCCGAGGAGCGGGCGCGGCGGCAGCCTCCCCGCTGGGTGGTGGTCACGCCGGGGATGCGGGAGGAGTAGTCGGGAGGGGGAAAGGGAAGACGGTCGCGCGAGGTCGCGCGGCGGTCACGGGCCGATGTGCGGCGCGGTCGGGAGGAAGATGCTCACGCCGAGGCTGACCATCTGGTTGAAGCTGAGCGTGCGGTCGTCGGAGGTGACGGCCGAGACGCGGCGGGCCGAGTTGGTCGCGAAGTAGGTCGAGACCAGGTCGGAGAAGCCCTCGCACGAAGCGTTGCCGCCGGCGCCGCAGAGCGCGGCGGTGGAGTTCTCGTCGGTGCCCGAGCGGTTCCAGCTGAAGGGCGTGGCGCGGTACTCGACGTTCACCGACACGAAGCGGTTGATGAAGAAGTTGAGGCCGAAGCCGAAGGTCGGCGCCACCGCGAGGCGGCTGGCCCGCGCGGTCTGGGTGTTGGCCCACTGCCGGCGAAGGTTAGCGGCCGCGACGGTGTCGAGGCCGGTGGTCTGCGAGCCCACCGAGAAGTCGGCGCGCTCGGTGACCCCGACGAAGGCGATGCCCGCGACGAAGTACAGGTCGAGGTCGGCGACCAGGTTCTGGAACAGCGCGAACTTCCCGCGCAGCGGGATGAAGGTCGCGTAGACGTCGAGCATGTAGTTGCGGCGGCCGATCTGCTCGGCGAAGTTCGCGCGGCTGGGGATGTTGGGCGAGTTGCCCGGCGCCCGCGCCACGATCTGCGTGGTGAGCGAGGTGTCGAGGCCCGCGGCGCCCGCGAAGCCGACGCCCACGCCGATCCAGTCGGCGAAGTGGTAGTTGGCGCGCAGGCCGAAGAAGAGCTCCCGGGAGAACTCGTCTTGCAGCGTGATGCCGACGGTGGGCGTCAGCGACAGCCGGTTCTCGCGGTAGCGGACCAGGCGCGCCACCGAGCGCGCGCCGGCCAGCGGGCCGCGGATCTGGATGTCCTGCGCGGCGGCGGAGCTCGTGACCAGGCTCGCCCCAGCGAGCACCAGCGTTCCAAACAAGCGCTTCATCGATGCCATCTTCATTCGCTCCGCAACGCTCACTTGGGCAGGTGGTACGTGAAGCTGAACGGCAGGAACACCGTGAGCCCCACGGAGAGCATCACGTTGTCCGTGAGCGCGCTCTCGCTCGTCCAGTTGGCCGGGTTGCGGCGACAGGTCGTGCAGGTCGTCGAGATCGGCCCGCCGCGGGTGTTCGACCCCGTCTCCGGCAGGTTCGTGTTCGTGTTCTCGAGGAGCTCCGGGTAGATGAAGTTACGGAGCTCGGCGGTGATCGCGACCGAGCGCGAGAGGAACACCCGGAACCCGAGGCCCGCGTCGAAGAGGATGCGGGTGTTCCAGTCGAAGGTGCGCACCTCGGGGTCGACCGCCGGGATCGGCCGCGTGCGCATCACGCCCACGCCCGCCGTCAGGTACATGTCCCAGTGGAAGATGAAGCGGTTGAACACCGAGAACTTCCCGTACAAGGGCACGTACGAGAAGTTCACCGCGGCCGCGAGCTGGTACTCGTTGATCGGCACCACGAGCTCGGCCGAGCGGCCGACGAAGTAGTTCACGTCGGACGACGCGTTGAGCCCCTGGAAGAACACGCCCGTGACGCCGACGGCGAGCACGTTCGAGATCCAGTAGTTCATCGAGAGCCCGAAGCCCGTGTGCGAGACGAACGGGTCGTTGAGCGAGAAGTTCGCCGAGGGGTTGATCTCGAAGCGGTGGTTGCGCAGCGCGTAGATCTGCTGGACCGCGTAGATCTCTTCCTGCAGACGGTGGCGCTGCGCCGCGACGTCGCCGCCGGGGACGGTGAGCGAGGGCAGCGGCGAGTCGCCCGAGCCGCTCGGCGTCGCCGCCGGCGTCGCGGGCTGCGCCGTCGCCTCGTCCGTCCCGAAGGTCATCGAGCCGCTGTCGTCCCCGCCCGCGGGCGGAGTCGGTTGTGCGGCGCGAGGCTGCGCGAGCAGCTGCGACGGTGCGCCCAGGAGCGCTGCGGTCAGCAGCGCTCGGACGATCTTTCCTCGACCCATCGTCACCCCTGTCATGGTGCCTGCCAGTGCCCTTGTCCGCGATCTAACTAGTGGAAATCGCAGGGAATTTCGCCAACCTCGAACCGACTATATCACGCGCTCTTCGCGCGTCGCAACAGCATTGTCGGGCGCCCGACGCTCACGCGTCGGCGCCTTCTCCGCGGGAGAAGAGCGCCTCGACGAAGTCCGCCGCGTCGAAGTCGCGGAGGTCGTCGGCCTTCTCCCCGACGCCGATGAAGCGCACCGGGAGCTTGAACTCGTCGGCCACCGCGAGGATGACCCCGCCCTTGGCGGTGCCGTCGAGCTTGGTGAGCACCACGCCGGTGACCTCGAGGGCCTCGCGGAACTCCTTCGCCTGGCTGAGCGCGTTCTGCCCCGTGACGGCGTCGAGCACGAGCAGGATCTCGTGCGGCGCCCCGGGGCAGGCCTTGCTCGCGGCGTCGCGCGTCTTGCGGAGTTCTTCCATCAGCGGGGCCTTGTTCTGCAAGCGGCCGGCGGTGTCGGCGATGACCACGTCGAAGCCCTCGGCCACGCCGCGGGCGACCGCTTCGTACACCACGGCGCTCGGCTTCGCGCCGTCTTTCGCCTTGTGCACCGGCACCCCGACCCGCGTGCCCCACATCTCGAGCTGCTGCACCGCCGCCGCGCGGAAGGTGTCGGCCGCGGCCAGCAGAACCTTCTGCCCCGCGGCCTTGTAGCGCCCGGCCAGCTTGGCCGTCGTCGTCGTCTTGCCCGCGCCGTTGACGCCCACCATCAGGATCACCAGCGGCGACTGCTTCGCGGTCGCGCCGAAGGCCGGCGCGTCGACGGCGAGGATGCGGCGCGAGTCGTCGCGCAGCGCCTCCCACACCCGGCCCGAGTCCGAGAGCTCGTTGCGGTCGAGCCGCTCGCGCAGCCCGTCGACGAAGCGCTTCGTCGTCGCCGTACCCACGTCGCCCGTGAGCAGGGTCTCCTCGATCTCTTCGAGCAGCGCGGGGTCGATCTCCTTCTTGCCGCCGAACACGGCGAAGAGGCGCTGCATGAAGCCGCCGCGGGTCGCCGCGAGGCCGCGCTTGATCGCGCCGAGGTCGCGCGGGG
>JAQBQI010000302.1 GCA_028287085.1 Myxococcaceae bacterium | reverse complement strand
CGACCGGCGCCGCGCACGGCGGGATCACCCGCCCCGCATCGACCGCGACCTCGCCGACGTCGACCTCGGCGGGCGCGTCGACGACATCGGGCGCATCGCTGCCGGCGTCGCTGCCGGCGTCAACGGCGGGCGCCGGGTCGCTGCACCCCGCCAGCGCGAGCGCTGCGACGGTCATGCATCGTCGCATCAACGGGCCGTCGCCCCGGGGCGGCGGGCGATCACGAGGGTGCGCGGGCGCATCGCCGAGAGGGCCGCGCCGTCGTAGCCGCCGTAGACGCGCTCGACCTCGAAGCCCGCCGCGCGGAGCATCGCGCGGATCTCCGTGTACGCGTAGATGCGCACCGAGAAGGTGACCGTGCGGGTCTGGCCGTCGCGGATGGTGGTGCGGGTGTCGACGAGGCGTCCGCTCTCGAGGTCGAAGCGGTGGCGGTCGATCATGACGTCGCCGCCGGGCGCGTCGGTGACGCTGACGGGCGCGAGGCGCGTGACGAACTCGCGCGTGCGCAGGTCGAGCAGCAGCGCGGCGCCGGGGCGGAGCATCCCGAAGACGTTGCGGAGGATGCGCTCCTGGTCGTCGTCGCCGAACCAGCCGAAGGCGTCGAAGAGGCAGACGGCGCCGTCGAAGGCGGGCGGCGCGACGGTGAAGCTGCGCAGGTCGGCGCGCACGAACTCCGCGACGAGCGACTCGCGCGCCGCGCCCTCGCGCGCCATCGCGAGGAAGCCCTCGACGAGGTCGACGCCCACGACGGGGTGACCGCGGCGGGCGAGGGCGAGGGCGTGGCGCCCGTGGCCGCAGCCGAGGTCGACGACGGCGCCGCCGGGCGGCAGCGCGAGGGCGCGCGCGGCGAAGTCGACCTGGGCCTCGGTGTCCTCGGCGCGGAGGGTCTCGGCGAGGAAGTGGAGGTACTCCGCGGGGTCGAAGAGGTCTTCGAAATGGAAGGCGGCGGGGGAGGGGTCCATGGGGCGCGGCGATACTACCGCCGCGGGCGACGGTGTATCGTCCGCGGCCCTCCATGGAAGCCGCCGCCGCTCTGCGCCACGACTGGTCCGTCAACGAGGTCGTCGCGCTGCCCACCCCGAACCCCGACGCCGACTGACGGTCGCCCGCCGATGCCCCCGTCCGACCCGCCGATGCCCGCGGTCGAGAGCCGCGACCTCCTGCTGCGCGGGGTGCGCGTGCACTACCAGGAGCTCGGCCGCGGGCCCACCCTGCTCTTACTGCACGACGTATTCGCCGACCACCGGGCGTGGCGGCGGGTGGCGCCGCGGCTGGCCGAGCGCTTCCGGCTGATCGTGCCCGACCTGCCGGGCTTCGGGGCGAGCGAGAAGCCCACGCGCTACGCCTTCACGCGCGAGGCCTTCGCCGAGACGCTGTGCGACCTGCTGGCGGGCGCGGGGGCGGCGCGGGCGCACGTCGCGGGGCACGGGCTCGGGGCGGGCGTGGCCCTCACGCTGGCGGCCGACCACCCGGAGATCGTCGACCGGCTCGCGGTGATGCACGCGGTGGTGGCGCCGGCCGAGCGCAGCCTCGCGACGCGCCTCCCGGCGATGCCCGTGGTGGGCTCGCTGGTGTTCAAGCAGTGGGCGGGGCGGGGGATGTTCCACGCGCACTTCCGGCGGCAGGTGTTCGCGCCGGGGTACCGCTACGACCGGGCCCTGGTCGACGCGTGGTTCGAGCAGTTCTACCCGCCCGAAGCGCGCGAGTGCGCGTGGCGCACGGTGCAGCGGGCGGTGCTCGACGTGTCGGCGCTGGGCCCGAAGCTGGCGAAGGTGCGCGCGCCCACCGTGGTGATGTGGGGCGACCGCGCGCGGCCGACCTCGCAGGCGATGGGCCACCGGCTGGTCAAGGAGATCCGCGACGCGCGCTGGGAGCTGGTCGCGGGGGCCTCGTCGGGGATGTGGGAGGAGCAGCCCGACGCCGTGGCCGAGGCGCTCGTGCGGTACCTGCTGGGCTGAGCCGCGGGGTTCAGCCGTGCACGGCCAGCAGCACGGCCGAGGCCACCCCGAAGAGCGCCGCGGCGGAGAAGAGCACCGCGCCCGTCACGGCCAGGTTGGGCTGCCGGTCGATGAAGCGCGACCACGCGCCGCCGACGCGCTTCATGCCGGTGCACGGGCACTGCACCGGGCCGCGGCCCTCCATCGCCGCCTGCACCCGCTGCGCGAGCGCGGCCACCGACTGGAAGCGCCGGTCGGGGTCCTTGTCGAGGCCGCGCGCGATGATCCACGCGTACTCCGGGGGGATCTCCAGCTTGTGGTGCATCGAGAGCGCGCCCATCGGCTGCTCGGTCTTCACGGCCTCGAGGAGTTCTTCGAGGGTGTCCTTGCGCGACAGGTAGTGCTTGAGCCCCATGAGCTCGTAGAAGACCGCGCAGAGCGAGTACACGTCGCTGCGCGCGTCGGTCTTGTCGTGCTCGCCGCGCGCCTGCTCGGGGGACATGTACGCGGGCGTGCCGATGGCGTGGCCGAGCATGGTGCCGTAGGCCGTCGCGGCGGGGTTGGCGCCGCTCGCGTCGAGGCGGCCGTCGGTGCCGACCTTCTTGGCGAGGCCCCAGTCCATCAGCATGACCTCGCCGAAGGGGCCGACCATCACGTTGGCGGGCTTGATGTCCCGGTGGATCCAGCCCTTGCTGTGGGAGAACTGCACCGCGCGGCAGAGCTGGAGGAACATCTCCACCCGCACCTCGACGCTGAAGCGCGAGAGGAAGTTCGGGTCTTTCGCGCGCAGCCGGTCGATGACGTGCTCGAGGGTGTCGCCCTCGACGAACTTCATGACGAAGAAGAAGCCGCGCTCGTCGAGGCCGACGTCGTGCACCGGCACGATGCCCGGGTGCTCCAGCTGCCCCACCGTCTGGATCTCCGAGGTGAAGCGGGCGATGGTGTCGGGGTCCTGCATGTCGGGCTTGAGCCGCTTGAGGGCGACGCGCCGGTCGATGTCGTTGTCGACGCAGAGCTCGACCTCGCCGAAGGCCCCTTCGCCCAGGCGCTTGAGCATCTCGTAGCGGGGCCGCGCGTGCTCGACGAGCTGCAGCCCCTCCTCGGTGGCGACCGAGCGCGGCAGCACCGCGCCCGAGCGCGTGGCCGTCGGCGGGAGGCTCGACCGCGGCGGCGCCGGGGTTTGCGGGCTGAGCGAGGGGACGGTGAGCGTCACGCCCAGCGACTCGTCACGGCTGTCGGGGGGTCCCATGGTCCGGGAACATACCCCCACCGCGGAGCTGGCGGGAGTTCAGGACAGGGTGCTGGAGGGGAGCGAGATGCGCCCGACCGAGGGCTCGGCGGGCGACGAGAGGTGGTGCTCGCGCTCGAACTGGGCGAGCTCGATGGCCACCGTGCGCAGCATCGCGCGCCGCTCGTGGAAGGGCAGAAACGCGCTCTTGAAGCCGTTGAGCAGGATGCTCTTGAGGCTGGGCCAGTCGACGTCCATCGCGGTGTGCACGATGAACAGCTCCTTGCTCACGGTGGTGTCGGTGATGAGCCGGTTGTCGGTGTTGACCGTCACGCGCACGCCGAGGTCTTGATAGAACTTCAGCGGGTGCGAGCGCAGGTCGCGCACGGCGCCGGTCTGCACGTTGCTCGACGGGCAGCACTCGAGCGGCACCCGGTGGTCGGTGATGTAATGGAGCAGGTCGCCGTCCTCGCGGAGGCGGCAGCCGTGGCCGATGCGGTGCGCGCCGCAGACGTGCAGCGCCTGCTCGATCGACTCGGGCCCGTAGGCCTCGCCCGCGTGGATGGTGCAGTTGATGTTGTTGTTGCGGATGAGCTGGAAGGCGTCGCGGTGGTGCTTGGCCGGGTGGTCGTACTCGGCGCCCGCGAGGTCGAAGCCGACCACGCCGCGGTTCTTGTAGGCCACCGCGAGCTCGGCCATCTCGAGCGAGCTCTCCGCGGAGATGTTGCGGATGCCGCAGATGATCACGTTGGAGTGGATGCCGAAGTCGTCCTGCGCGCGGCGCAGCCCGTTGATGACGGCCTCGACGACCTTGGTGAGCGAGAGCGAGCCGCGCGTGTGCAGCATCGGCGAGTAGCGCACCTCCATGTAGCGCACGCCCTCGGCCGCGGCGTCTTCGCCGAGCTCGTAGGCCACGCGGGTGAGCGCCGCCTCGGTCTGGAGCACCCGCAGGGTGATGTCGAAGGCCTTGAGGTACTCGGTGAGCGACCCGGTGTTCTCGCCCACGTGCATCGCCGCGGCGAGGCCCGCCTCGGTGCTGGCGGGCAGCTCGATGCCGTCCTGCTGCGCGAGGTCGAGGATGGTCGACAGCCGCAGCGAGCCGTCGAGGTGCACGTGGAGGTCGGTCTTGGGCAGCCGCCGGATCTGTTCGAGGGTCAGCGTCGTCATCGTCGGCGCTATATACCCGCCGACGCCGCGATTGTCCCACAACCATGCGGATCTGTTGACGTCACCCCCCCCTTCGTCGGCACCCTCCCGGGCGCGGCGTCGGCACCCTCCCGGCGCCCCTCCGCCCGCGCCATGGACCCACGCCGCCTCGTCATTGCGCCCGCCCTCGTCATCGCCCTCGGCGCGGT
>JAQBQI010000242.1 GCA_028287085.1 Myxococcaceae bacterium | reverse complement strand
CGCCGCCTTCGGGCCCGAGATGGTGCGCTTCCAGGACGCCCTGCGCGACCTCACGGGCTTCCGCCACCACGGGCAGCGCGCGATGGGCTTCATCCCCGGCGACGGCGTGACCCGCGTCGAGATCGTGCGCCTCCCCGGCGCCGCCGCCCAGATCGCGAGCCTCCGCGCCACCGCCACCGCCGTGCCGCGCACGCCGCGGCCCTCGGGCGCCAACCCCGCCGACCAGTTCGCCATCCTCGCCACGCCGGCGGGCCTCCCCGCGGGCACCCTGCGCCTGCGCCTCGGGCCCGACCCCGCCCACCTGCCGCCGCAGATGCCCGCCGACATGCGCGCCCAGTACCAGCGCTCGGTGCTGCTCGTGCCCGACGGCGACACCCTCGTGCTCGTCGACGCCGTCGACCCGGTGGCCCGCTACAACGCCATGCTCGCCGGCGACCGCCTCGCCCCCAACGTGCCCGACGACCGCGCCGCGGTGGTGCACCTCACGCCGGCGGCGATCCTCTCGCTGCTCGGCGCGCCGCCCTCGCCCGAGGCCAACGCCACCGACGCCGTGCACGGCACCCTCCACGCGACGCGCGTGGGCGACACCGGCGCGCGCTTCGAGCTCGCCGTCGACGCGCCCGCCCTCGCCGTCAACAACGTGCGCGACCAGATCGCCGCCCTCCAGGCCCAGCAGGCCCAGATGATGCGCCAGATGCAGCAGGCCCAGCAGCAGGCCGCCGCCGCGCAGCGCCGGGCCGGTCCGCCGGGCACCCGCCTGCCCCCGTCGGCGGCGCAGCTCCCCGAGCCCGACTTCCAGCTCCAGCCCCCGCGCTAGGCGCCCGAGCATCCAAGCACCCACCAGCAGAGGAGTTCATCATGCGAGTGGGTGTGGTCGGAGCGACGGGCTTCGTAGGCAGGTCTCTGGTCGCGGCGCTCGTCGCGCGCGGCGACGCGGTGGTGGCCTTCTCGCGCGACCCCGCGCGGGCGCGCCGCGCGCTGCCGAACGGCGTCGAGGCGCGCTCGCTCGACGAGATCACCGCCGAGGTCGTCGGCGCGCTCGACGCGGTGGTCAACCTCGCGGGCGAGCCCGTCGGGGCGAAGCGCTGGGACGACGCCTACCGCGCGGCCATCCGCGAGAGCCGCGTCCGCACCACGCGCCGGGTGGTCGACGCGATCGGCGCGGCCGAGCGCCGCCCGAAGGTGCTGGTCAACGCGTCGGCGGTGGGCTTCTACGGTCCGCGCGGCGACGAGGAGGTCACCGAGTCGGCGCCGCCGGGCGACGACTTCCTCGCGGGCGTCTGCCGCGACTGGGAGCGCGAGGCCGAGCGGGTCGCGGAGTTCGGCGTGAGAGAGGTGCGGCCGCGCATCGGCGTCGTGCTGGGCGAGGCCGGGGGCTCGCTGGAGAAGATGCTCCTGCCCTTCAAGCTCTTCGTCGGCGGCCCGGTGGGTAACGGGCGGCAGTGGTTTCCGTGGGTGCACCTCGACGACGTCGTCGGCGCGATCACGTGGGCCCTCGACCACGACGACCTGCGCGGCGCGGTCAACGTGACGGCCCCGGAGCCCGTGCGCTACGCGCGCTTCGCCGAGGCCCTCGGCCGGCGGCTCCGGCGCCCCTCGTGGCTGCCGGTGCCGGGCTTCGCCCTGCGGCTCGCGCTCGGCCCCATGGCCGAGGTCGTGGTCACCGGACAGCGCGCCGTGCCCGCGGCGCTGCTCGCCTCGGGATATCCATTCAAGTATCCGCGCCTCGACGGGGCCCTCGCCCAGGCCGTTTGAGCGCATCCGCTCACCCCCGTTTGTACCATATCGGCACACCGCACACTCCGCGCTCGCCGCGGGTGTGGCGAGATGGCCATCCGTGGCGGCCCGCACCGTAGGGATGGGTCAATTCAGGGGCATTCGAGGGTGGCATGCCTCGTGCGAAAGGGGTGTTCAGCGCGGCTGCGGAACTGGTCCGCACGATCGCAGCAATCGACAAACTCAGGCAACGACAGTGGAGGTCTCCATGAAGTTCTCTCAATACATCCTCGGTGCGGGCGTGATGGCGGGGATGACCGCGATGTCTTCGGTGACATTCGCGCAGACCGGCGGCAACATGTCGACCGGCGCGGTGGTCGAGCAGCGCACCGTGCAGGTGGGCAACGGCACCACGCCGGCGGCCCTGCCCCCCTCGCGCTCGGACAACGACCCGGCCCCGCCGGTCGCCGCGCCGCTGGCCTCCGCGGGCGGCGTCGTCTCCCAGGCCGGCATCGGCGGTAGCACCGCGTACGGTCGTCCGGGCGTCGTCGAGCTCGGCGGCTCGGTCGGCCTCACCATCGCGGGTGACCTCACGGCCTTCAACATCTCGCCGACGGTGGGCTGGTTCTTCACCGACAACCTCCAGATCTCGGGCATCGTCGGGTTCAACTACGCGAGCACCAGCGTCGGTGGCGTGAGCACCTCGGCCTCGTCGCTCAACCTCCTCGTCGAGCCCAGCTACCACCTTCCGATCAACCAGAGCCTCTTCGCCTTCCTCGGCATCGGCGTCGGTCTCGGGTACTCCGACGGCCCCGGCGCGGGCTTCGCGCTCGCCCCGCGCCTCGGCATGAACATCATGGTCGGCCGCTCGGGCATCCTCTCGCCCGCGCTCCAGTTCGTCTACTCGACCACGGACGTCATCCGCACGCCGCAGGGCACCTTCATCGGTGGCAGCACGGCCTTCGGCCTGAACGTCGGCTACACCGTCATGCTCTGATCCCGGCGGGCGCGCGCCCCCGGCGAGGCCCCGCAGCGGACTTCGGCGCATCTCTCGAAAGGGGATGCGCCGAAGTCCGTTGTGGGGTCTTCGCCTGGGCGACGGCGCATCGTCGGGCCAGGGCGACGGGCACGGGTGATATCGAATCAAGGTGTTGCTGATCCGGGCGGAAGGGCGACCAGCAGGGGCCCGGAGGACGGCGTTCCGAAGGGCGACCGCTGGTCGCCCGTACATCGGCAAACCGACGTGGTCAGTGCCGCGCCCGATGGCGAGGGCGACGGGCTGACAGCCGATGGGGCGATGGAAGAGTGGGGGGTGGTTGAGGCGGGGAGCGGGAGGGGTCAGCTGGCGATGCGGGGCGAGTGGGTCCAGCCGTAGCGGACCGCGAGGCGGACGTCGTCCCAGGTGCGCCCGGAGCCCATCGACTCCCAATCGCTCTTGAGCTGGGCCTCGAGCTCGGGGCCCCAGGCGGCGTGGGTGCGGTAGTTGGGTGACAGGGCCGCGCCGTAGCCGTAGCGCACGGCGGCCTCGTCCGACCAGGCCTCCTCGTCATTGGCCACGTGCGGGCCCGGGATGGGGGAGGCGCCGACGGCCTGGCGCACCGTGTCCGTCACGTCCTGATTGAGGTCCTGGCCGAACTTCGACCCGAAGTCGTGCCTGGTCTGGTTCCAGTCGCGGCGCATGGCCTCCTTTACCCGTTCCCAGGTGCTGGTGTCGTCGCTCGTCCACCAGGCCGGATTGCTGGGATTGACTGCCATGGGTGGCCTCCTCTCGATCGTGGGGTTGATTGGATATCAGCTGTCGTGGTGGCGCTCGCCGGCCGCCTCGTGGGCGTCGCCGACCGCCTCGGCGCCGCGCTCGCGGTCGAGCATGCGGTAGAGCGTCCGGCGGTCGAGGCCGAGCACCCGGGCGGCGCGCGACTTGTTGCCCCCGACCAGCGAGAGCACCCGCTGGAGGTAGCGCCGCTCGAGCTCGGAGAGCGTCATCATCTCCGTGGCCTCCTCGGGGGTGGCCATCGGGCGCTCGGGCTGGAAGGTGCGGATGCGCTCGGGCAGGTCGTCGATCGTGATCGTGTCGGTGCGCGTGAGGGCGACCGCCCGCTCGACGCAATTCTCCAGCTCGCGCACGTTGCCCGGCCAGCTGTACGCGACCATCCGCGCCAGCGCCGTGGGGTGGAAGCCCACCACCCGCTTGCCGAAGCGGTCGACGAAGCGAGTGAGGAAGTGCTGCGCCAGCACCAGCACGTCGTCGCTGCGCTCGCGCAGCGTCGGCACCTGCACGATCACCACCGCGATGCGGTAGAAGAGGTCTTCGCGGAATCGGCGCGACTCGACCAGCGACTCGAGGTCCTGGTGGGTGGCGCCGATGACGCGCGCGTCGAAGGGCACCTCGCGGTCGCCGCCCACCGGGCGCACCGTGCGCTCCTGCAGCGCGCGCAGCAGCTTGGCCTGCATCTCGAGCGGCATCTCGCCGATCTCGTCGAGCAGCAGCGTGCCGCCGTTGGCCTCGACGAAGAGGCCGGGGCGGCCGTTGCGCGCGTCGGTGAAGGCGCCCTTCACGTGGCCGAAGAGCTCGCTCTCCAGCAGGTGGTGCGGCACCGCGGCGCAGTTGATCGCCACGAAGGGGCCGTGCGCGCGCGCGCTCATGCCGTGGATGGCGCGGGCGACCAGCTCCTTGCCGGTGCCGCTCTCGCCGGTGATGAGCACGGTCGCGTCGGTGGCGGCCACGCGCGACGTGAGGTCGTGCAGCTCGCGCATGGCGCGGCTCGAACCGACCAGGGCGCGCGACGGCTTCACCCGGCCGACCTCGTCGCGCAGGCGCAGCACCTCGCGGCGCAGGTGCCCGTGCTCCAGCGCCCGCGCGATGGACATCTGGAGCACCTCGGTGTTCACCGGCTTGGTCAGGAAGTCGTAGGCCCCCGCGCGCATCGCGCCGACGGCCGTCTCGAGGCTGGCGTGGCCGGTGAGCACGATGACCGGCACGTCGGGCTGCGCGCCGGCGATGCGGCCGCACAGCGTGATGCCGTCCATCGTGGCCATGTGGAGGTCGGTGATGACCAGCTCGAAGGGCTGCGTGGTCAGCATCGACAGCGCCTCCCCCGGGTTCTGCGTGTACGCCGCCTCGTGGCCGAGGCGACGGACGAAGGTGGCGACCATCTCGCCGAGCTCCGGGTCGTCGTCGACCACGAGGATGCGCGCGGCAGCGCCGGGGGAGTCGTTCATGTGACCGCTCCGGCGCGGGGCGCGGGGCCCTCGATCACCGACACCACGTCGGCGGTGCGCTCGAATTGCGGGAGGCCGCGCGTCGGCGCCACCCGGTGCGCCGTGACGTTGGCGTTGGCGCGGGAGAGCGCGTCGAGGCGGTCGAAGCGGGTGTACGGGTCCTGGTCGTAGACCACGCGGGTCGGCACCTTGAGGGGCTCGTAGAGCTCGGCCATCGCGTCGCGCGTGAAGAGCTCGCCGGCGATGAACTTCACCGGGGCGAAGCGCCCGCCCGACGCCGCCGAGGCCTGCGTCGAGTAGCGCAGCAGGCCCTCGTCGACCGAGCCCACGAAGGACTTCTGGAGGAAGTAGCGGATCGAGGACTGGGTGCGCAGCAGGCGGAAGATGCCCTCGGAAAGAGGGCCAATGTGCAGCGCGCGCCGCAGCAGGGCGCTGGCCGGGCCGCCCGCGGGGCGGAAGGGGCCGAGGCCCGTGGGCGAGAGCAGCGTGAGCGAGCGGAAGAGCGCCGGGGCCCGCACCGCGACGCGCGCGAGGAACTCCGACGAGAGCGAGCTCGCGACCGCGTCGACGGCTTCGCCCTGCGGGGAGGCCACGTCGACGATGAAGCGCTCGATGGCCTCGGCGAACATGGCGGCGCTGTAGGGGCGGTCGCCGCGCTGCGAGCGGCCGAAGCCGGGCAGGTCGAGCGCGAAGACCCGGCGGCGGCCGCGGAACGACTCGAAGAGGGGCCGCATCTCGTAGGCCGAGGCCGCGGCGTTGATGGAATGGATCAGGACCACCGCGGGCCCCTCCCCCGTGACGTCTCGGTAATAGCCAATGCCGCCCACCCCCATGACGTCGAGTCGACCGGACTCCGCGTTGATCGCAGGGGGCAGGTCGCGCGCGGACTCGGAGGGGGCAGCGGGGCCGTGATCGGCGTATCCCGCCGCGGTCTGGGTGCTCATGCGAAGTACCTTTCGCACTGACCATGCCGACTCTCGCACCCCGGAAAAACAGGGACAGCGGAGCGAGACACAATGCACCGGCGATCGTGGCGCAGCGCCACACCTGGGGTGAGATGGCCGCTCAGGACTCTTCGCGCAGCGCGCCGCGCGAAGTCACCCGCAGCGCCCTGCCCCGCCACCGCACCGTGCGGGTGCTCAGCGCGCGCACGAAGGCCCAGGCGAGCAGCGCGTCGGCCAGGGCCGCGTCGGTGAGCACGGCGGCCGGG
>JAQBQI010000589.1 GCA_028287085.1 Myxococcaceae bacterium | reverse complement strand
CAGCGGGACCACCACGCCGAGCGCGGGGCGCGGGGCGCGCGAGCGGCACGCCGCGAGGGCGACGAGGCACAGGAGCGTACGGATGCGTCGGCGCATGCGGGCGGTGACGCTATCACCATTGCAGAGGGGAGTTCGCGCCGGCGCGCGGGCGGGCGCGAGCGGGGTTGTGGTGGGCTCCGCGGGTGGGCTACGGTCCGCGGCTGCGATGAAGAGCAACGACCCGACGGTGGACCAGATCGTGGCGATGGTGGTCGAGCGCCTGCGCAAGCAGGGCGTGACGGCGACGCCCGGCGCGATCGAGCGCGCCCTCGCGGGGGGGTCGGCCGCCCCGGCGGTGCGCGTGAAGCGCCGCGGGGTCTTCGACGACGTCGACACGGCCGTCGCGGCCGCGCGCCGGGCCTTCGAGCGCTACGAGCAGATGCCCATGGAGACGCGCCGCGCGGTGGTGCGCTCGATGCGCCAGGCCGCCCTCGGGGTGCTCGAGGAGATGTGCCAGCGGGCCGTCAAGGAGACCTCCCTCGGCCGCGTCGAAGACAAGCGCATGAAGAACCGCGCGGCGATCACCAAGACGCCGGGGCCGGAGATTCTCGAGCCCATCGCCGCGAGCGGCGACGACGGCCTGATGATCACCGAGCGCGCGCCCTACGGGGTCATCGCGGCCATCACGCCGTGCACCAACCCCACCGAGACGATCATCAACAACGGCATCGGCATGGTGGCCGGCGGCAACGCGGTGGTGTTCAACACGCACCCGCTCGCCCGCGAGACCTCGGCCTGGTACGTGTCGCTGCTCTCCGACGCCATCGTCGCGGCGGGCGGGCCCGAAGACCTCATCTCGTGCATCGCCGAGCCCACGGTGGCGAGCGCCCAGGCGCTCATGCGCCACCCCGGCGTGCGCATCGTGGTGGTGACCGGCGGCGGCGCCGTGGTCACCGAGGCGATGAAGTCGGGCAAGCGGGCCATCAGCGCGGGCCCGGGCAACCCCCCCGCGGTGGTCGACGAGACGGCCCACCTCGAAGCTGCGGCGCGCGGCATCGTGGCCGGCGCGAGCTTCGACAACAACGTCATCTGCACCTGCGAGAAGGAGATCGTCGTCGTCGCGTCGGTGGCCGACAAGTTCAAGAAGTTCTTGAAGGAGAGCGGCACCCACGAGCTCAGCCCCGGCGAGGTGCGCTCGCTCGAGAAGGTCATCCTCACGGCCGACGGGCACGTCAACCGCGAGTTCGTGGGGCGCAACGCCAACGTGATCCTGCGGGCGATCGGCAAGAGCGCGCCCGACGACCTGCGGCTGCTCTGGGCCGAGGTCGACGAGAAGCACCCCTTCGTGCAGCACGAGCTGCTGATGCCGGTGCTGGGGCTCGTGCGCGTGAAGGACGTCGACGAGGCCATCGCGGCCGCGAAGCGCATCGAGCACGGCTACGGGCACACGGCCACGATGTGGAGCACCAACATCGAGAACCTGTCGCGCATGGCCCGCGCGATCAACACGTCGATCTTCGTGAAGAACGGCCCCAACTACAACGGCATCGGCGTCGGCGGCGAGGGGTGGACCTCGTGGACCATCGCGTCGCCCACCGGCGAGGGGCTCACCACCGCGAAGACCTTCACCCGCGAGCGCCGCTGCACGCTCAAGGACGCCTTCCGCATCGTCTGAGCGCGGCCAACGTTGCCGCTCGGGCGGCCAACGTTGCCGGTCGGTCAGCGCGGCTTGCGCGAGACGAGCTTCCAGACCTTGGTGCCGTCGCGCCCGGGCTGCGGGGTGACCTCGAAGTAGTCGAGCATGATGGTGCGCACCGAGCCGCTGCGATCGAGCTTGATGTCGCAGCGGTCGTCGTGGAGGCCGACCACCTGGGCCTCGCCGAAGGTCGGGTGCTCGATCACATCACCGACGGCGATCTCCGGGTTGACCGAGTGGTCCTCGACGCGCTCGTGCTTGGCGGGCATCGCGTTGAGCTGCTGCGCCGCGTCGGCCAGCGAGGCGGGCTTCGGGGCGTCGGGCACCACGGTCGCGCGCTTGGTGGTGACCACCGGCGGGGCGGCCGGCGCGGCGGCGGCGGCGGTCTCGGCGCGCTCGGCGGTGGTGATGCGCCGCGGGCGCACGCTCTCGGCGACGGCGCTGGCGACGCTCGACAGCGCGGGGGGCCGCGGGGCCGCGCTCGGGGTCGACGACCCGGTGCGCCAGGTCGGGATGCCGGTGGCCTCGGGCGAGCGCTCGAGCGAGAGGTCGTCGTGGAGCGTGAGCGTGAGCTCGACGGCGACGACCTGGGCCTCGATGAGCCGGCCGCCGAGGAGCTCGACGCCGTTGCCGGTGTCGCGCGCGACGGCGGCGTGCAGGTAGAGGTCGGGGCTGCCCTCGCGGGTGGAGAGGTGGCCGGTGAGGGAGACGAGCTCGAGGCGGCCGGTGAAGGTGCGGGCGTCGCCGTAGGTGCGGGCGCGCGCGTCGTAGGAGTCGAGGATGACGGCCTCGAGGGCGCCGTGGCCCTGCACGGTGGCGACGGTGATGCGCTGCGAGGTGATGAGCGAGGCGAGCGACTCGCCGAGGTCTTCGCCCTTGTTGAGCCGCACGACCAGCGAACGAACCGACTGAGACGAGGTGACCAGCATGGGTAAGCGCCCGTGTAAGGGACGATGGCCTCCGGGCGCAACCGCCCCGAGGCCCGCCCGCGCAGAATGTCGGGGGCCGGTCAGCTGTCTTCGAAGACGGTGGTCTCGACGCGGGCGAGCCGGCGGGCCGCGGCGGGGCCGGTGAAGGTGAGGGCGGTGGTGGCCGGTCCGCCCGTGGGGATGCCGCAGACGACGCGGGCGCCGAGGGTGCGGCAGCGCTCGTAGGAGTCGACCAGCGGCGCGTCGTCGGGGTCGGCCGGGGACTGGAAGAGGGCGACCGTGCCGCGGAGGTGCTCGGCGTAGAAGGCGTCGGTGAGGGCGGCGGCGGCGAGGGTGCGGCAGCGGCGGTAGTGCGGGTGGGCGTTGCCCGCGGCGCTGTCGCAGACGACGAGGCCGCCCGGCGCGACGAGCGAGCGAAACTGCGCCGCCGTCGCGAAGCCCAGCCGGAGCACGACGGCGTCGAGGGAGGGCGCCCCCTCGGGCAGCGCGAAGCTGCGCACCGTGGCCGCCGCGGCGCGGAGGGCGGCGTCGTCGGCGACCGCGCCGAGGGCGAGCGAGGTCCACGTCGCGCGCCGCGGCTGATGGCGCGGGCCGCCGAGGGTGAACACCACCGCGGAGTGCGCGGGCTGCTCGGGCGGCAGCGCGGTCGGGTCGATCCAGACGACGGCGTCGGCCGCGCCGTCGCCGGTCGCGTCGAGCATCGACACGCGCTGCACCAGCGCCGTCGGCGGGAGCGGCGCCGTCAGGTCGACCTCGTCCTGCCCCGGGGCGGTCTCCCACGCGACGGTCGTCACGCCGGGGTCGGGGCCGGGCGCCGTGGTCACGACGGCGAAGCGCAGCGATGGGGCGTCGGGCTGCGGCCAGGGCTCCTCGAAGAGCACCGAGGCGCCGCTGAAGCGCGGTTCAGCGGCGGGCTCGTCGACGGCCGCGACCGCGGCGTCGGCGGCCGTGGCGGGGGCCGCGACGGGGGCCGCGGTGGTCGTCGCTGCGGGCGGCGGCGCCGACGCGCAGCCGAGTGCGAGCAGGGGCGCGAGACAGAATGCATAGCGATGGATCAAGGGTTCACCTTACAGGGGCGCGGGGATGGCGTGGGCGCTACGGCTCCGGCAGCGGGACCTCGACGGCGCGGCCGGCTTCGACGTCGAGGGTGACCTCGCGGCTGAGCACCCGGGGGTCGCCGACGACCTCGACGCGCGCGCGCCAGCGGCCGGTGGGCAGGGTGATGGGCGCGTTGACGAGGGCGAGCGAGCCGCCCGGCTCGGCGCGGCGCTCGACGCGGCGGAGGGTGGCGCCGGTGTCGTCGAGGAGCTCGATGCGCAGGGCGCGCGCGTCGAAGCCGCGGCGGGCGATGGCGCGCAGGTCGGCGTGGAGGGTGACGTCGCGCGGGGCGCGGCCGCCGAGCTCGTTGCCGACGACGACGACGCCGAGCACGACGACGAGGGCGGCGAGCACGCGGCGCACGCGCGGGGGGATGGACGACCAGAGCTTCTTCAAGAGGCGCGCACCGTAGCAGACGCCGCGCGGGCTACGAGCAGCGCCGCAGCGCGAGCGCGAGGAGCAGCAGCGCGCCGAAGGCGGCGACCCAGACGAAGAGGGCGCGGCCGGCGGTGTGGCGCGGCCTCGGTCGGGTCTGCGGGAGCACCACGCGCTTCGTCTCGAAGGCCTGGAGCGCGTAGAGCATTACGGCCCTGCCCGACAGAACGACGCGCGGCGGGAGGCGGTCGCGCTCGCGCTCGAAGGCGTCGCGCACCTCCGCGATGGGGTCTAGGTCGCGCTCGTCGCCCCGGTCGGCGAGGTCGACGGCGAAGGCGGCGTCGTAGGCGGGCGCGAGCGCGTCGACGAGCCGCGGGCCCCAGTCAGCCGGGGCGACCATGCGCGCCGCGCGCTCGTCGGGCGGAAACCACACCAGGTGGTGCACCACGTCGCGGCCCCACTCGTCGCGGCGAACCGGGTCGACGAAGGCGGTCGCAATGAACGCCCTTTCGAACACGGCCTCGACGGCCTTGCCGGCGACGCTGTACGGCGAGACGCTCGGTTTGACGCCGTCGAAGATGCGCGCCTGGATGCTCATCCACGAGTCGCCCGGCGAGATCAGCGGCTTGAGCAGGAAGGCGTAGCTCCAGCGACGTCCGCGGGTGAGCCAGAGCACGCGGTCGAGGTCGACCTCGATGGTGCAGACGTTGGGCGGGTGGTCCACGCGGGTGTCCTCCTCTCTCCGACGCCGCCGACGGTACGCCCGTCGCCCCGTTCGCTGCTATCACCGCCCTCCCCCCGATGCTCGGACTCCTCACCGCCACCGACCCCCGCTGGATCGACGTCGCGCTCGCCGACCTCGACGCCGTGCTGCTCGATCACCTGCACTGCGAGCTCAAGGCCGCCTCCAACGCGACGGCGATGGTGACCCGCTACCCGATGCACCCGCGCCTCGCGCGCGAGCTCACCGCCCTCGCCGCCGAGGAGCTCGGCCACGTCGCCCAGGTCTTCGCCGCGCTCGCCGCGCGCGGGGTCGCGCCCACCCCGCCGCCCGAGGACGTCTACGCCCGCTCGCTGCAACGCGCGCTCGCCGACAAGAAGTGCGAGCCGCTGCTCGATCGGCTGGCGGTGGCGTCGGTCATCGAGGCCCGCTCGTGCGAGCGCTTCGGGCTGCTCGCGGCGCACGCGCCCGCCGAGGCGATGCGCGGGTGGTACCGCGAGCTCTTCGCGTCGGAGGCGCGCCACCACCGGCTCTTCGCCTCGCTCGCCGAGGAGATCTTCGGCGAGGAGCGCGCGCGGGAGCGCATCGGATTCCTGGTGGAGCGCGAGGCGGAGATATTGGCGAGGTCGGCGCCGACGGCGCGGGTGCACTGAGCCGCGGCTCAGTCGGTGGGGCCTACAGCCCCATCAGCTTGGCGATGTAGTAGCGCAGCGTCTCGGTGGTGCCGCCGCCCAGGCGGAAGAGCCGCTGATCGCGCCACGCGCGGGCGATGTGGTACTCCTCGATGTAGCCCCAGCCGCCGTGAAACTGCAGCATCTGGTCGGCCACCTCGCTGGTGACGTCGCCCACGAAGGCCTTGGCCATCGAGATGAGCTTGGTGGTCTCGAAGCTCACCGGCTGCCGGTCGACGTAGCGCTCCTGGTTGTACCGCTCGCACGCGCGGTAGGTGAGCGCCTCGCAGGCCTCGAGCTTCGTCGCGAGGTCGACGATCTTGTGCTGCCACACCTCGCGCTTGATGATCGGCTTGCCGAAGGCGCTGCGGTCGCGGCCGTACGCGATGCCCTCCTCCAGGATGAGCTTCGAGCCCGCCGTCGCCGAGGCCGACGCGATCAGCCGCTCGCTCTGGAAGTTCTGCATCAGGTACCGAAACCCCTCGCCCTCCTCGCCCAGCAGGAAGCGGCGCGGGATGCGGCAGTCCTCGAAGAACAGCTCGGCGGTGTCGCTCAGATCGGAAGAGCA
>JAQBQI010000216.1 GCA_028287085.1 Myxococcaceae bacterium | reverse complement strand
GCTGCTGGCCGCGCTCACCAAGGACGTCCAGGTGCTCGTGCGGGCGAGGGCCGCGCACGCGCAGAAGACTACGATCGCGGCGATGGTGACGGTCGCGTCGTGAGCGCGTTCGCCGCCCGAAGGACGGTGTTGAGAGGAGGAGTCGGGCCGCCACGCAAGAGGGGGCGAATCACGAATGCGACTGCGAGCCGTGAATCGAAAGATTTCCCGCCGGATCTCACCGCACGTCCGACGGGCGTCGCGGGCGGGGCGCGTCCGCCGTCGCCCTTCGCGGGATCTTTATGCTGACCTTCTGAGGGTCAGGGCGGAGTTCCAGACGGCGGAGATGAGCGCGTTGGGCGCGTCCGCGCGGCCGAGGGTGCCCGTCGGCGTGACGGTCGCTCCCCCGTCCATCACGAGCTGCCCCCACGCGCTGAGCCGGACGGGTGCGCCCGACGGCAGGTCGCGGCCCCAGAACCGGAACGGGAACGGGAGCGCCAGCAGCGTCGAGGTCGGCGCGCCGCTCCGGAGGTAGATCGTCCCGCCGGAGCACGACGTCGGCGCGGTGGCTTCGTCCTCCGCCGGCTCCTCCCGGTACGAGACGATGGTCCCGGGAGGCGCCGTCGTGACCCTCGTCGAGAGGACCCCTTCGGTCCCGCTCGAGGACACCGCGACGTAGTAGGTCCCGGGGGCCTGGCGCGCGAGCACGAGGTTGTTGGCGGCGCCCTGCCCGTAGCGACACTGACTCCCCGCGACGTCGTGCGCCCCGCAGCGCGGCGAGACCTCGAAGCCGAAGCTCGCCACGTCGGAGGACACCGCCACCCTGACGTCGCGGGTCGACGTCAGGGTGTAGGCGAAGAAGGCGTCCGGCGCCGCCGCCGTCGCGGCACAGGTCATCGACACGCCCTCGTAGGTGACGTCGCCCACGCGCACGGAGCTCGCCGGCCCGTCGGGCACGACGGTCAGGGCGGTGCCGCAGGTGTCGCCCGGGGCGCGCACCCCGGGGTCGGCCGTGCTCACCCGCACCGACGGCGCGAACGAGGTCCCGCCGGACGTCGCGAGCGCGACGTAGTAGTCGCCCGGCGGCAGGGCCCGGATCGTCGTCGGCGGGTCGGGCATCCAGGGGAAGGGGCCCATGGCCCCGAAGCGACAGGGCCCGATCTGGGGCGCCGTACGGTCGCACGCGGTTCGCACCTCGAAGGGCACGCGGTTCATGGGGTTCGCGGGGTCGGTCACGGCGAGGGTGACGTCGCGGGTCGTGCCCAGGCGGAAGTGCCAGATCGCGTCCCCGATGGAGCCCGCACACCACGCGAGGTCGGGAAGGCTGCCGTAGCGGGCGTCGAGCCGGCTGCCCTCGGCGGGCCCGTCGGGGGTGAGCTCGATCGGGTTGGCGCAGGTGTCGCCGGGCGGGCGGTAGTCGGGCGCGGCGGTCGTGACGGACAGCGTGCACGCCGTGGGGCTCGCGCCGAGTCCGACGACGACCGAGTAGTCGCCGGCGGGGAGCGCGCGGTGCCACCGGTGGTACTGGGTCGACGGCGCGGGGCAATCGCCCACGGGCGCCGCGCCGGTCCCACAGCCGCGGAAGACCTGGTAGCTGCCGGTGCAGCCCGCGGCATCGAGTCGCACGTCGCGCGTGGCGTCGAGGCGGAAGTGCCAGACGCCGTCGTACAACGGGGTCGGACCCGTCGTGGCGCCGCAGGTGCTCCCGGTGCCGGCGGCGGCGTCGAAGGTCGCGGGGATGATCGTGACCGGGGCGCCGTCGGGGGTCACCTCCGCGGGCAACGCGCAGACGTCGCCCACCCGCGGCGGCGCGCCGACCGTCGCCACGGTGAACGAACCCGTCGCGTTCGGGTACACGACGGACCGTATCGCGACCGCGACGACGAAGTAGTCCCCCGCTTCGAGGCCGCGGTAGTTGTAGGAACCGGCGGTCTGTCCCACGCATCCGCCCACGGCCGGCGCCGTCGCGTCGCAGGCGCCGCGGCGCAACTGGAAGGCGGGCGCGGTGCCACCCTCGTCGGTCGCCGTCACCCGGACGTCCGTCGTCGCCGACAGGTGGAAGTGCCCCACCCAGTCGACGTGTGTCGGACCGAAGCCGCAGGTCATCCCGCTGTCGAGCGTGGGGCGTAGACCCGAGAGGGGGAAGGTCACGGTCGGACCGTCGACGGCGATCTCCACGCCCGGACACCCGTCCGCCGAGGGCACGCAGACGCCGTCCGCGCAGCCCAGACCGCCGAGGCACGGGAGCGCCGCCGAGGCCATCCCGTCGGCGTCGCAGAGCTGCCGGGTCGTGGCGTCCGAGCACGACGCGACGTTGGGGACGCAGAGCCGCGCGCGGCACGTTCCGTCCGACTGGCAGGAGTACCCGGGGCCGCAGGAGTCGTCCGTGCGGCACCCCGCGTCGACCGGGGCGGCCGGCACGTCGATCGTCGGCACGTCGATCGTCGGCACGTCGATCGTCGGCAGGTCCGCCGACGGCATGTCGATCGCCGGCAGGTCCGCCGACGGCGCGTCGATCGTCGGCAGATCGCCACCATCCGTCGCCGGGTCGGGGCCGACGTCGAGGCCACCGACATCGACGGCGCGCTCGTCGATCGCGTCGTCCGCCGGGGGCGGGGCATCCTCGCTGACATCGTCCGCGGCGACGTCGACGACATCGAGCGCGTCCCCTCTATCGACGTCTTCTGCCTGAGTGTCGCGGGCGGCGACGTCGGGTGCGCCCGGGCCTGCCTCGTCGCGTGAGGGAGCGTCCGTAGCGCCCGCCCCGTCATCCGACGGCGCATCCGCGGCGCTCATGTCGAACGCCGACGCGTCGGAAACGCGAGGGTTCGCCCCGTCCGGGGACGAACACGCCATCAGCGCCAGCGACGCCGGCCAACCCGCCCAGATCGCGCGCATGGAGCGATCTATCACCGCCCCTCCGGACGAGTCACGGCTCAGCGCGCGCGGTCCGCACGCCGCGGAGTATCGGCGACGGTTGCGGGCGCTACCCGCGGGTCGGTGGAGTGGAGACCGCCTCGACGATCAGCGTCGGGTGGGTGATCGTGTGGGCGTCGACGGCGCCCCTCGTCGACGCGTCACGGACGCACGGTACGCCCTGGCGCGGCGCGCGGCGCGCGTGGGCGCGGCCCGACGAGCCGTGTCGCGGCGTCCAGAGGCCGTGGCGAGCCTCCCGAGACGCATGGCGGGCCTTCGCGGTGACGTGGGTTCAGACCGGTCACCCTGGTTACACGGCAGACCGGGGACCTGGGTGACACGATCGGGTTGAGCCCTCGTGCTCCTCGGCCATGCCGTGGAAGTCGAGTGGACCCGTGGATCAACGCCTTCAGTT
>JAQBQI010000210.1 GCA_028287085.1 Myxococcaceae bacterium | reverse complement strand
CGGCGTCACCGTCGCTCCGGCGTCGGCCGGCGGCGTCACGGGATTACCCGTGTCGGTATTCGCGGCGGGCGCGCCCGCGTCGGCGACCGGCGGCGCGCCGAGGTCGGTGACGAGCTGCGTCCCGGCGTCGGCGCCGGGCAGGCTGAGTGCGTCGCGATCGACCGAACCGCAGGCCGCGAGCGTGAGCAGCGCACCGGGAGCCAACCAGCGAAGGCTTCGCATGGGCCGAGTGTAGATCGCCCGGCGCGGTCTACGCACTGCGGTTGAAATGCCGACGTGACCTGCGCGGTGCGTCGGTCAGATGCCGACGCCGAGGCGGCGGAACTCGACCGCGGAGGTGAAGTCGGGGTCGACCTCGCCGTCGCGCGACGTCATGCGGGCGACCTCGCCGTAGCACTCGACCAGCCAGAGGTACTGGATCTTCCGCACGCCGGGGCCCGCCGCGAACTGCTGGGTGAGCTCGATGCGGAGGCGCAGCGCGTCGGTGAAGGTGATCTCCGGGAGGCGCACGGTGCCGCGCGCGTCGACGGTGAAGGTGTACCGGTCGCGCGAGGCCACGGTGGTGCCCTCGACCTGGGCGTCGCGGGTGGCGGAGTCGGCCATCCAGGTGGTTCCCATGGTGAGCGGGAAGCGCAGCACCGCCACGCCCGGCTCGTAGGGCACCACCGTCAGCGTGGACTCGTCGGGCGCCACCAGGCCGAGGAGCTCGACGCTGGTGTCGCCCGCCCGGTACACGCCGAGGTTGGGGCTGCGCGGGTCGAGGCGCGAGGCGTACTGCGCCGTCGGGAAGTTCCGGAGCCACCACTGGCCCGCGCTCGTCGAGAGGGTCAACGTGACGGCCTCGCCCGTGCGGTCGGCGAAGTCCCAGGTGCGCGCGCCGTCGGGGCCGGTCACGCCGCGCGGGCTCACGTTGGCGAGCGTGTTCGCCGGGTTGATGCGGTAGTGCACCTCGACCCCGGGGACGAAGACCACCTCCGAGCGGGCGATGATCCCGTCGCGGTTGCCGCGGCACGAGGGCGCCGTGCCGCCGTCGGGGATCGTCACGAAGCCGCCGCCGTCGGGCGAGGGGTTGCCCTGCATCTCGGGGCCCGCGGCGCAGCCGAGCGCGAGGGCGAGCGGGAGGGCGAGCGCGAGGCCGGCGCGCGGGCTCAGAAGCGCCATGCCATCACCGCGTGCAGGGCGTGGGCGGGCGACGCGCTCACGCGGCGCGCGGCGTTGTCGAAGCCCGAGAGCGGCAGCAGGAGTCCGTAGTCGAGGCGCATCACGAAGCCGTGCTCCTGTTCGTAGACGAGGCCCACGTCGGTCTCGACGCCGAGGGGCGCTTTACCCGACGGGGTACTGTTGGGTTCCATCGCGACGCTCGCGATGACGGCGGCCTCGGCGGTGAGCATCGGGCCCAGGCGGTAGCGCACCATCGGCCGGACGTACCACGCGTCGGTGACCGTGCCGATGAGCCGGCGCCACATGATCAGGTCGACGCGGTAGTTGGGGCTGAAGCGGAAGTTCTGCACGTTGACGTCGCGCGGCGTGCGCGTGAGGTCGAACTGCAAGCCGTCGAGGTCGCCCGCGCGGCCGCTCGTGGCCACCGGGCGCGCGCCGAAGCCGGGGCGGTCGTCGCCCGAGGCGAAGCCGAACTCCACCCGCGCGAAGAAGCGCTCGCCGCCGCGGTAGTCGGCGCGCAGCACGCCGCCGTACTGCCGCCCCGTGACGGCGAGGTTGAGCATCGCCGCCGGGTCGAGCGAGGCGTTGGCGATGCGGAAGCCCACGAAGGCGAACTCGCCCTCGAAGCTGAAGCGGCCGATGTCGGCGCGCGCCCAGGCGTCGCCCACGAAGGCCGTGAGGTCGCGCACCAGCGCCGTGCGCGCCGACGGGACATCCCCCGCCGTGACGTCGTAGGACTGCCAGCGGTAGCTGCCCACGAGGCCGAACTCGAAGGTGTGGCGCGCTGCGCGCAGGCGGCGCTGGCGGGTGGCCGGAGAGTTCCAGCGGGCGACCGAGAAGGCGACGGTGTGCACGTCGTCGCGGGGGTCGAGGTCGAAGGCCGGGCGGATGTCGGGGCGCACCGCCTCGCTCGAAGGACCCGTCGCGCTGATCTCGTAGAGCGCCGTCCAGAGCAGGCCCGCGAGCGGCGTGGTGAAGGCGATGCGGTCGCCCACGTCGCCGTAGTCGTCGTCGAGGCCGTTGCCCGCGTTGAGGTAGAACCCGGTGCCCCAGTCGACCAGCGCGCCCATGCGGCCGGCGGTCAATACCCCGAAGGGTAAGAGCACCTGGCCGTAGACCTGGCGCACGTCGATGGGCTGGTCGGGGCCGCGCTGCGTGACGCTGCCGCCGACGAGGTCGCCCGTGGGGAGAGATCCGAGGCGCAGGTTGTCGAGCACGTGCGCGCGGGCGTGCAGCGAGACGCCCCAGCCGACCTCGATGGTGGCGTCGACGCGCAGGCGCATGTCGGCGTTGGTCTGCGTGTGCGAGGCGCCGTCGTCGACGTAGGGGGTCGGCCAGATCGAGGGGAGCATCGGGGTGGGGCCGCGGCCGAGGTCCCAGTTGTGGCCGAGGTCGGCGCGCGCGCGGAGGAAGCCCGCCAGACGGATGCGCTGGTCGGGCGTGTCGGCCGTGGCGCGCACCGGCTCGCCGATGGGCGTCACGCCGGGGGCGTCGCGGTAGGGCTCGCGCTCGACCGCGCGGGTCTCCGAGCCGGCGCCCCGCGGCTGGGCCGAGGCCGCGGTGGCGGCGAGGAATGTTGCGGCGCAACACGCGAGCGCGGAGGGCCTCACCGGGCGCCCGCCGCGGTGCCGTCGAGGAAGGTGAGCACCTCGCGGCGCGTGACGCCGGCCGCCTCGATCATCGGGAAGTGGCCGACCGAGGGGACGACTGAGAGGCGGGCATCGGGGAGGTCGTGGGCGAGGCGCTGGCCGTGGCGGAGGAGGGCGACGTGGTCCTCGGCGCCCCAGAGGAGGAGGAAGGGCTGCGCGGCGGAGTGGTAGCGGGTCTGGAGCTGGAGGAAGCACTGGCCGCGCGCGGCGGCGAGGGCGGCGCGCGAGGTGCCCGGGCGGTCGAAGGAGCGCTCGATGGCGTCGACGAGCTCCTGCGAGACGATGGAGGGGTCCTCGAAGGCGAGCGGGAAGCGCTCGTCGGGGCGCTCGTGATAGAAGCCCGTGAAGAGCATCTCGCCGACGCCGGGCAGGCGGGCCCAGCGGAAGAACGGGGGGATCTGCTCGTCGTAGATCCAGGCGCCGATGAGCACGACGCGGCGCACGCGGTCGGGGTGGTCGAGGGCCAGCGCGAGGCTGACCGAGCTGCCCCAGGAGTGGGCGATGACGTCGACGGGGCCGTGGGTGCCGACGGCGTCGAGCACGTCGACGAGGTCGGCGGCGAGGGCGACCGGGGAGTAGTCGCCGTCCTCGCGCGACGACCAGCCGAAGCCCGGCAGGTCGACGTTGATGGTGCGACGGCGCTCGCGCAGGGCGGGCTCGAGCGGGCGCCACACGTCGTGGTTGGAGGCGAAGCCGTGCACCAGCAGCACCGGGGTCGCGGTGCCGTCGGCGGGGCCGCGCACCTCGGTGTAGACCGAGCGGCCCGAGCGCGTGTGCACGTAGCGGGCGTCGGGCCCGAGCCGCGCCCCGAGGGCCTCGCCGGGCCGCTGGAACGACGCGCACGCGGGCAGCGATGCTGCGGCGCAACAGAGGGTGAGGGCGAGGCGCATCACAGGCTCAACCGGCGGTACTCGGAGGCGCGGGTGAAGGGGTCGGCGGTCTCGTTGTCGACGCTGGCGATGCGGGCCACGACGCCCCAGCACTCGCTGAGGAAGGTGTACGTGCGCTTCGTGCGGCGGATGACCGTGAAGGGGATGGTCTGGTCGAGGTCGGTGCGGACGCGCAGCGAGGGGTAGCGGCCGGCGGGGGTCCACACCTCGCCGGCGGCGTCGACGCGGGTGGTGTACGCGGTGACGTTGGTGAGCGGGGTGAAGTTGTAGAAGCCGGTGGCGGTGACCGACTGGGTCCAGGTGTCGTTGACGCGCAGCGGGAAGCGCAGCACCACGACGGGCGGGCTCATGGTCAGGTTGGTGGCGTTCTCGGCCACGGAGACCGTGCCGAGCAGCTCGAGGGCCGTGGCGCTCGCGCGGTACACGCCGAGGATGTTGGCGGTGCGGTCGAGCATCGCCGCGTAGGTGGCGTCGGGGTAGCGGGCGCTCCACCAGCGGCCCGTCGGGCGCATCACCTCGTCGAGCACGCGGCGGTCTTCGGCGCGCGCGGCGCTGTAGTCCCAGCGGCGCACGCCCTCGACCATCGTGCCGGTGAGGTCGACCGGGGTCACCGTCGCGCCCTCCTCGTTGACCGCGTAGAGCACCGAGGCGCCGACGAGGAAGTTCACCTCGGCGCGGGTGATCACGCCGTCGCGGTCGGCCGCGCAGCGCGGGCCCGCGTCGGCCGCGGGC
>JAQBQI010000182.1 GCA_028287085.1 Myxococcaceae bacterium | reverse complement strand
GGCGGCGCGCAGCTCGAGCGCCGCGACGTCGGCGGGCGGCGGCGGGGCGGCGGCGCGGCCGCGCGCGTAGGCGTGCGCGTCGAGCCACGCGAGCGGGTACTCGCTCTCGTGGCCGTCGGGCGACCAGCGCACCCGCAGCGCGCCGCCGGCCACCCGCGCCTCCAGCGGGAAGACCTCCGCGGGCAGCTCGGAGGAGTCGAGCGTGCGCTCGCCCGTGAGCGGGTGCCGCTCGCGGTCGCACCAGTGCCGCAGCCAGCGGTAGTGGAAGTCGGCGTGGCCCCGCGCGGCGCCGAAGAACACCCGCGCCCAGCCGGGCGCGAGCTCGACCCGCGCCCCGGTGGGGTCATCCACCATAATAGAATCCATGATGGTGAAGTAGAATTGTCTGGCGGGAGCGTCAAGCCGCCGGGGGCTTCGGCGCCCACGCTCGGCCGAGCCAGGCGTAGAGCGTCGGGAGCACCAGCAGCGTGAGCAGGGTCGAGGAGACGAGGCCGCCGATGACGACGGTGGCGAGGGGGCGCTGCACCTCGCTGCCCGCGCCGGTGGTGAGGGCCATCGGGAAGAAGCCGAGCGAGGCGACGAGGGCGGTGGTGAGCACGGGGCGCAGGCGGCGCAGGGCCCCGTTGCGGGCGGCGTCGACGAGCTCGTCGCCGGCCTCGCGCAGCTGGCGCACCTGCGTGACGAGCACGAGCCCGTTGAGCACCGCGACGCCGAAGAGGGCGATGAAGCCGACGCCCGCCGAGAGGCTGAGGGGCAGCCCCCGGGACCACAGCGCGAGCACCCCGCCGGTGGCCGCGAAGGGGACGTTGGCGAAGATCAGCAGCGTCGCGCCGACCGAGCGCAGCGAGGCGTAGAGCAGCGCCAGGATGAGGCCGAGCGCCAGCGGCACCACGACGGCGAGGCGGAGCCGGGCGCGCTCGAGGTTCTCGAACTGGCCGCCCCACTCGAGGCGGTAGCCCGGCGGGAGGCGCACGGCGCGGGCGACGGCGCGCCGGGCCTCCTCGGCGAAGCCCCCGAGGTCGCGGCCGCGCACGTTGGTCTGCACCACGAGGCGGCGGGCGAGGGCCTCGCGGTTGATGACCACGGGCTCGTCGATGAGCTCGAGGATGGCCACGTCGCGCAGCGGCACCGTGGCGTCGCCCGCGATGTGCACCGGCAGCCGGCCGAGGGCGTCGAGGTCGTCGCGCAGCGCCTCCGGGAGCCGCACCCGCAGGGGGTAGCGCTGGCGGCCCTCGAGCACCGAGCCCACGGTGCGGCCGCCGATCGCCTCGATCATCGAGAGCACCTCGTGGCCGTCGGCCCCGAGGCGGGCGGCGGCGTGGCGGTCGACCGTCGCGCGCAGCACCGGCATGCCCTCGACGCGGTCGGCGCGCAGGTCGGTGGCGCCGCGCACGCCGCGCAGCACGCGGGCGATCTGCGCCCCGAGGCGGGCGAGGGTGGGGAGGTCCTCGCCGTAGACCTTCACCGCGACGTCGGCGCGCACGCCGCTGAGCAGCTCGTTCATGCGCATCTGGATGGGCTGGGTGAACCCGAAGCCCACCCCGGGGACGGCGGCATGCAGGGCGTCGCCCATGCGCGCGACGAGGGCCTCGCGCTCGGCGGCGGGGAGGGTCTGCGACTCGGGCCGCAGCATCACGAGCACGTCGCTCTGCTCGACGCCCATCGGGTCGTTGGCGATCTCGGGGCGGCCGGTCTTGCTGACCACGGTCGTCACCTCGGGGAAGCGCCGCAGCACCCGCTCGATGATCGCCGACTGGCGCACCGACTCGTCGAGCCCGGTCGAGGGCTGGCGCACCGTCTCGATGATGATCGCGCCCTCGTTGAGCTGCGGCACGAACTCCGAGCCGAGGCCGCGCGCGAGCAGGGCGCTGGCGCCCAGGCAGGCGAGGGCGACCGCGAGGGTCACCGCGGGGCGCCGCAGGGTGGCGGCGAGCAGGGGCTCGTAGAGGCGCCGCGCGGCCGTCACGACGGGCGAGGGGAGGTCGCGGGTGCTGCGCGAGAGCAGCAGCGACGCGAGCGCGGGCACGAAGGTGAGCGAGAGCACGAAGGCCGAGGCGAGCGCGAAGAGCACCGTCAGCGCCATCGGCTGGAAGGTCTTGCCCTCGATGCCCTGGAGCGTGAGCACCGGGAGGTAGACGAGGGCGATGATGACCTCGCCGAAGGCGGTGGCGCCGCGCACCTCCATGGCCGAGCGCTGCACGACGTCGTCGCGCTCGTCGCGGGTGAGCGGACGGCCGTAGAGGGCGGTCGCCGTGGCGAGGTGGTGCACCGCGTTCTCGAGCAGGATGATCGCGCCGTCGACCACGAGGCCGAAGTCGATGGCCCCGAGGCTCATCAGGTTGCCGCTGATGCCGAGGGCGCGCATGCCGATGAAGGCGCCCAGCATGCACAGGGGGATCATCGCCGCGGCCACGAGGCCCGCGCGCAGGTTGCGCAGCATCACGAGGAGCACGAACGCGACGAGCAGGCCGCCCTCGGCGAGGCTGCGCGAGACGGTGTGCAGCGTGCGATCGACGAGGGTGGTGCGGTCGTAGAAGGCGTCGATGCGCACGCCCGGCGGGAGCGTCGGGTTGATGCGCCGCACGGCGTCGGCGACGGCGCGCGACACGACGCGCGAGTTGTCGCCGAGCAGCATGAGGGTCATGCCGACGACGACCTCGCCGCGGCCGTCGCGGGTGGCCGCGCCCTGGCGCAGCATCGGGGCGAAGCGGGGGGTGGCCACGTCGCGCACGTAGACCGGGGCGCCGCCGCGGGTGGAGACCGCGATGTCGCCGAGGTCGTCGAGCGAGCGGATGAGCCCGTCACCGCGCACGAGCAGCCCCTCGGGGCCGCGGCGGATGGCGCCGCCGCCGACCGCGACGTGGTTGCGCTCGAGGGCCGTGATGATCTCGTCGAGGGCGACGTGGCGCACCGCCATGCGCTGCGGGTCGACCGTCACCTCGTAGGTGCGCAGCTCGCCGCCGAAGGTGTTCACGTCGATGACGCCCGGCACCATGCGCAGGCGCGGCGCGATCTGCCAGTCGAGCACCGACCGCAGCGCCATCGGCCCCATGCCCTCGCCGCGCACCTCGAACTGGTAGATCTCCCCGAGGCCGGTCGCGAGCGGTCCCATCTCGGGCACGCCGACCTCGGGCGCGACCTCGGCCCGGATGCGCGGCATGCGCTCGTTGACGCGGTTGCGCGCGACCTGCGCGTCGACGTCGTCGTCGAAGACCACCGTCACCGCCGAGACGCCGTAGCGCGAGAGCGACCGCAGCTCGCGCACCCCGGGGATGCCCCCGAGGGCCATCTCGACCGGCGCGCTCACGAGGCGCTCGACGTCGAGGGCGCCGAGCGCGGGCGCCGAGGTGAGCACCTGCACCTGCACGTTGGTGAGGTCGGGCACGGCGTCGATGGGCAGCGCCGCGAAGGCCCGCGCGCCCAGCACCACGAGCGCCACCACGCCGAGCAGCACGACGAGGCGGTGGCGGATGCTCGCGGCGACGATCCAGGCCAGCATCGCGCGCTCAGTCTTCCTCGAGCTCGGCGCGGTCGAGCTCGCCGCGCAGGGTGAAGGCGCCGTGCACCACCACCGCGTCGCCCGCCGCCACGCCCGCCGTCACCGGCACCAGGCCCGCCCGCGGCGCGCCCACCCCGACGGGCCGCGGGGCGAAGCGGCGCTCGCCCACCCGCACGAAGACCACCGGCACGCCCTCGCGCGTCACCACCGACTCCACCGGAATCCACAGCGCGGGGGGGCCCGCGCGCAGGGTGATCCACGCGCTGAGGCTCATGCCCGCGCGCGGCGCGCCGCCGACCCCCGAGAGCGACGCGCGGCACTCGATCATGCGGGTCTGCGGGTCGACCAGCTCGCCCACGAACTCCAGCGTCGCGGCGAGGGCGAGCCCGGGCTCGGCCGCCGTGCGCGCCTCGACCGCGGCGCCCGCGTAGACCGCGCCGATGTCCGCCTCGGGCACCCGCAGGCTCGCCCAGACGGCGCCGGGCTGCGCCACCGTGGCCACCTCCTCGGTGCCCGTCACCACCTGGCCCAGGGCCAGGGGCATCGCCACCACGCGCCCCGCGATGGGCGAGCGCACGACGCTGCGCGTGCCGCCGTGCGTGGTGCGCGCCCGCAGCGAGCGGATGTCGGCCTCGAGCAGCCCGAGCACGTGCAGGTGCTCCTCGGCCTCGTGCAGCGTCGCGGTGGCGGCGTCGGCGTTGGCCTCGAGGCGGCGGAGGTCCTGCACCGCGCCGACGCGCTCGCCGACGAGGGCGCGCTGCCGCTCGAGCGCGTCGGCGGCCTCGCGCGCCCGCGCCACCGCCGTGAGGTACTCGGTCGACACCTGGTGCAGCTCGACGGTGTCGATCTCCGCCAGCGGCGCCCCCGCCGCGACCGTGTCGCCGAGCCGCGCCCGCAGCGCCAGCACGCGCCCGCTGAAGCGCGCCCCCACCCGCGCCACCCGCTGCGGATCAGCCATCAGCGTGCCGATCACCGGCAGCCTCGGCGCCAGCGAGGTCGGCGTCAGCGTGACGGCGCGCACCTCGCCGTTGACCATCCCCTCGGCGGTGAGCTCGACCACCGGGGCCGCCTCGCGCGCGGGCGCCGCGGGG
>JAQBQI010000073.1 GCA_028287085.1 Myxococcaceae bacterium | reverse complement strand
GGCCGCGAGGGCCGCGAGGGCCGCGAGGGCCGCGAGCGGCGTGAGAGAAAACCGCAAGGGCGCACGGGTCGCAAGGATCGGAGGGGAGGGATGGGACGGGAGGTCAAGGACTTGAGTCCTTCACTTCCTATCCCACTCATCCCCTCCCTCCCCTCCGGTCCTTGCGACCCTTGCGCCCTTGCGGTTTTCTCTCACGCCGCTCGCGGCCCTCGCGGCCCTCGCGGCCCTCGCGGCCCTCGCGGCTCGCGGGGCTGACGCGTCCCCTGCGACGCCGTACCGGTTCAGCGCGGGGCGAGTGCGACGCCGCGGAAGACGGTGTTCGCCGAGGCCGCGCGCAGCGGGGTCGCCGCGACCGTGGCCGCCGCGCCGCCGCTGTCGACGAAGCGCACCACCCGCGACGGGCTCTCGGCCGTGCTCACCAGCAGCGTGACGTTGGCGCCGTCGACGAAGCCCGTGACCCCGCGGCAGCCCGCGGTGAGGCCCATGCCGAAGGTGCCCGCGAGGGACCAGGTGCCGGCGCCGAGGGTCCACTTCTGGACGCCACCGCCCGCCGCGATGGCGCGGTCGTCGCACTGGTAGATCACGTCGACGCCCGCCGTCGCGTCGCGGTCGAAGGCGACGAAAGAGTAGGGCGACGGGCCCGACGCCGTCGGGAAGCCCGGCAGCAGCGCCGCGGTGGTCCCGCTCACGCGGAACACGCCGTACTGCCCGCCCGCCCCGACCGCGCCGAAGACGGTGCCGTCGTAGAGGGCCACGTAGCGCCCGTTGGTCGGCGTCGTGATGACGGCCGTCGCGTCGCCCGCGCCGAGGGCCGCGTACACCACGGCCCCGCTCGCGCTGGAGCTGCCCGCGACCCAGAACGCGAGCCCGTCGGCGGAGGCCGCCGCGCGGACGTTGTTGCCCGAGAAGGCCCCGCCCAGCGTGGTGCTGGTGTCGATCGCCCCGTCGGCGGCGACCCGGGCGACGGCGCGCGGCACGGCGGCGGCGGTGGTGCCCGTGAGCGACGCGAGCCCCGGCGCGGCGGCGTACCCGCCGATCAGGACGTAGCGGCGGTCGAGGCTGCGCGAGAGCTGGCCGTCGCTGGTCGCGGTGCCCGAGATGGCGAAGGGGCGGTTCGACCCCGCCGCGGCCGTGGGCAGCGCGATCGACGCGCCCGCCATCGAGCCGTCGGCGATGCGCACCCGGTCGAGGAAGATCGGCGTCGCGGCGTTGGTGAGCGCCTCGGCGCCGGCGCCCACGCGTAGCACCCAGAGCTCGGTCGGGGCGGCCTCGACGCCCGCGTCGAGCGCCGCGCCGTCGACGGGCGCGAGCGGGACGTCCGTGGGCGCGGCGTCGGTGCCGGTGTCGACGGGGCGGTCGCCGCCGACGTCGGTGAGGCCCGCGTCGGTGACGCCCGCGTCCATCACCACGGGGCAGGCGCCGAGCGCGAGGTCGGCCGCGAGCCAGGCGTTGACCTGCACCTGCGCGCCGAAGCGCCAGAGCGGCGCCGTCACGGTGAAGGTGCAGCCGCTCCGCAGGCCGAGCGAAGCGCGCAGCGCGGCGGGAACGCGCAGCCGGAGGTTGGCCATCGCCGCGCCGACGCCCGCGGTGGTGATCGGCGCCGACTCGAAGCCGGTGCCCGCGGAGACGAAGCTGCCCGCGACGGTGCCCTGCACGCGGGCGAACTCGTGCTCGTAGCTGTCGACGCCGGTGACGAGGTCGGCGGCGGCGGAGAGGTCCTGGCGGAGCGCGTCGCGGTCGACGCCGGTGGCGGCGCGGGCGTAGCCGCTGAGGGCGGTGATCCAGCGGGCGCCGGCGTGCACCTCCCCGCGCGTCGCGGTGAAGGACACGCGGTCGCCGGGCTGCGGGGGCGGCGTGAGCGTGGCCGGGTCGACCGCGACGAAGACCGCCGGACCGGTCATGGAGGTCTGCACGAAGAAGCCGGCCGGGTCGTTGGCGGAGACGCCGCCGTCGGCGCCGGCGGTGCCCGCGACGCGGTAGGTGACGACGAGGTCGGAGAGCGCCGCCGAGAGGGTCACCGGGGCCGTCCCGGTGATGAGCGCGCGGGCGGCCGCGAGGGCGGCCCCGCCCTGGGCGTCGAGCGGCGCCGGGGCGTCGCGCACGTCGGCGGGCGAGCCGGTGTCGGCGGTCGAGCCGGTGTCGGCGGTCGAGCCCGTGTCGACGACGACGGGGCGGTCGACGCCGAGGTCGACGGGAGCGCCGGAGTCCTCGACGGCGACGGGCACCGGGTCGGAGCTGCACCCCACGCCCCAGGCCGCGAGCAGGATCGAGATCGTTCGTTGACGCACCATCGTTGACTCCGTCGTGCAGGGTGTGGAAGCGCGCCCTTCGTACTACAGCCGCGACCTCGGATCAGCCGCGGGCGTGCTTGACCGCAGGCGGCGGGGTACGACGTAGGTCAGCATGCAGCGCCGACTCGTCCGGACTCCCCTGTGGCTGGTGGTGCTCGCGACGGGCTGTCTCGACTTCGGCACCGGCACCGGGCCCGCGGGCGCCCGCACCTGCGAGCAGCTCGGGTGGAGCTGCGGCAACGACGCGACGGGCGCCTCGTGCGGCACCTGCGACTTCGGGCGCAGCTGCTCGTCGGGCGCCTGCGTCGACCCGGGCGAGCGGGTCATCGCCAGCAACGCCACGGCCTACGCGCTCGCGGGCGGCTACTCGGGGGTCTTCTTCTCGCTGCCCGCCGCGGGCACCGTGCGCTTCACCGCCACGTCGTCGGGGATCTTCCAGCTCGGCGTGTTCACCACCTCGGACTGGGCGGTCTTCGCGAGCGGCCAGCAGGCGAACGCCTACGTGCTGACCAACCCGACCCCGTCGGTCACCGAGAGGGTCTCGCTCCCCGCCGGAACCTTCACCCTCGGCTTCCGCTGCATGAACGCCGTCGAGGCCTGCACCATCCGCTACAACATCATCGCGACGAACTGATCCGGGCGGCCGGCGACGTCGGCCGCGCGGCCGTTGCCACCGGTCTGCTATCGGCCCCGGGGGGCTCGACGGTCTATGGCTGGACTCGATGATCGCCACCGGCAGCGCCCGCCTCGACGACCGTCCCTTGGAGGCGACGACCCGATGAGCATCTTCGAGCTGCCGATTCACGAGCGCGTCACGCGGGCCACGGTCGACGCCCTGCTGCGGGGCGAGGCGCTGGCCATCTGGATCAAAGGCCTGCTGCCGCCCGAGCACTGCGAGCACGTGTACGAGCGCGTGCGGGCGGCCCCGCTGCGTCCGCAGCTCGTGCCCTACACCCGCGACGACGGGAGCCCGGCCTATCACGCGTACGCCAACCTCACCCGGGTCGGGGTCGACGCGCAGCTCGACCAGTACTTCGACCGACTGAGCGCGACGCGGGCGCTGCCCGAGGCCGAGCGGCGCCCGGCGGTCGCGGCGATCATGGACGAGTACCTGGCCAGCGTCTCCGCGGCGAACCAGGCGAACGACGCCCTGTGCGCCCCCTACCGCCGGCCCTGCGACCTGCTCTTCGAGCACCTCTTCGAGGCGCGCGGACTGCGGGTCTCGGAGTTCGACGGGCGGCGCATGAAGTTCGGCACCTTCCGGCTCGACCGGCGCGCCGAGCGCCCCGACGACGCGGCGGGCATCCCCATCCACGTCGACGCGGTGCCCTCGACGCTCTTCCCGTCGATCGAGGCGCAGCTCGAGGCGATGGTCTACTGCCGCGCGCCCCGCCTCGGGGGCGAGCTGCGCGTGTACGACCACCCGCTGGTGCCGCCCGACGCGCCGATGCCGCCGGGCGTCGACCACACGACCGCCTATCGCGCGCTGAAGCCGCTGGCGGGCGACGCGCTCCTGATCAACTCGCGCCGTCCGCACGCGATGATCCCGGGCGTCGACGAAGACCGACTCGCCAACATCATGTTCATCGGATCGAGCGGCGATCAGCCCTTGCAGACCTGGACGTAGCACTCCAGTCGCGGAGGAGGCGACGGCCCTCCCCCAGACTTGGGGGGAGGTCTGGCGAGGGCCGTCGCCTCCTCGACGACTGGAGTACCAACCGCGGATCAGCCGCCCGGCGTGCGCTCCAGCCACTCCACGGTGACCCCGAGCACGCATCGATCCCTCGACGCCTCTCTCTTCCGCCATTCACGAATCACCCTTTGGAGGGCCCCGCCACGGCTCAACCAAACCAGCGGTCACCCTCCGGGACGAAGGCCACCACGCGCTCGCGCAGCCCCGGCGGCAGGCGCTCGCGCAGCACCTCGCGCACCTGCGCGGGCGACGCGCCCTGCCCGAAATGCATCAGCACCACCGCCTCGTTCTGGAAGCGCGGCGCGAGCTCGATCAGCTCGTCGAGGTGGAGGTGAAACTTGCGGCGGGCGTGCTCCACGCCGCGCTCGGCCTCGACGAAGGTGCACTCGATCACCAGCACCCGACTCTCCAGGAGCGAAGGTTCGGTCTCCAGCACCCGGGAGAGCGTGTCGGTCGCATAGGCCAGTTCGAGGCTCTCGTGCTCCTCGAAGAGACCCGGGGCGCCCGCCTTGCGCAGCCGGGCGATCTCCGCCGAGGGCTTGCCGAGATGTTCGGGGCAGAGCTTGGAAGTCCGGCGGATGAATTGATATCCCAGCGAGGGCACCGGGTGGTGGGTGCGCAGCGCGCGCACGAAGACGCCGTGACCCAGCGGGCGCTCGTCGCCGGGGAGCATGGGCACCAGCTCGACCTCGGCCTCGGCCCGCGAGAGGGCGGCGTGGGCGCGCAGCAGCTCGCGCACGGCCCCTTCGATCTCCGCCGGCAGGTGGATCGTGGCCCGCCCGCCCCCGACGAGGCCGCGGATGTTGAGCAGCCCCGCGAGGCCGGCGACGTGGTCGAGGTGACCGTGGCTCAGGAAGTAGCGGCCCGCCGTCGCGAAGGAGCGGAGCGGCAGCCCGACGTCGAGCACGGCGTCGAGCTCGGGCACGTGGAGGGTGGTGTAGACCCCGCCGACCGATATGCCGCGAAGGGTATAGGGCCCCGCCTGTACCTGGGTGATCACCCGCGCACTCCATGGGGACCATCGCCCATCGAACCACCCCGATCGCCACCAGGGTGACGGCGGCGGGGAGTGCGAAGACCCGATGACATCGGCGTGCTCTTGCGCTGGACTTGCATATCGCTACCCGAGCGAATGCCGGCTGATGTGGCAATGGCTTCGGCATTTCTCATTGGACATATAAGCAAACAAGGTAACGTCAGGTGTGTCCGGCGCGAGATGCGCACGCCTCCGTGCGGCCGCACCTGTGGCCCCGACGGCCGGGCGCCCGGCTTCAGGGGAGGAGCGGGCAGCGGCCCGTGCGGGAGTCGGGGACGCCGCAGCGGTTGACGCAGCCGGGAATGCCACACGGGTAGCAACACAGCAGCCCGGGGGCGCAGGTCGCGTCGCCCGCGCAGGGCTCTCCGGCCGCGAG
>JAQBQI010000063.1 GCA_028287085.1 Myxococcaceae bacterium | reverse complement strand
GCGCGCTGTCGACCACCTTCAACCCGTCGGCCGCGAGCCAGCGCTCGACCACCCCGCCGACGGGCAGCACCCCGACGTCGTAGCGCGGGAAGCCACGCACCTTCGTGACGTACAACTCGCCCAGGCGGCGGGGCAGCACGCTGACGCCCGCGAGCTGGTAGTGCGGGTCGCTCCACGCGAGCGCGGGCGACAGCCGGTTGGGGCCGAAGAGGTAGAGCGTGCCGCCCGGACGCAGCACGCGGGCGAGCTCGCGCACGGCGGCCCGCGCGTCGCGGACGTGCTCGATGACGTCGACGAAGGTGACCACGTCGAAGCTCGCGTCGGCGAAGGGCAGCGCCTCGGCCACCGCCACGCGCAGCGCCGGGGCGACGCCGTGGCCGCGCGCCCGGATGCGCGCGCCCTCGACGAGCTTCTCCTCGACGTCGACGCCGGTCACGTCGGCGCCGCGGCGGCAGAGCGCGATGGGCAGCGCGCCGGTCTGGCAGCCCACGTCGAGCACGCGGCGACCGCGCAGCGACACGAAGCGCCCGAGCTCCGCGGCGATGCCCTCGTTGCGCCCGATCTGCGCGCGCTCGAGCGCCGCCCAGCGCGCGCGCTGCGGGTCGCCCGGCGCCAGGAGCTCCCGCTCCCAGTACGCCAGGAACTCGTCGTCCGACCCGTGCCCTCCGGGCGCCTCAGCGTCATTGCCGCGCATGCGGGCGGTACGGTACACGGTCGACCCCGTGGCGACGATCGCAGCCTGGACCACCCTCGCGCTCCTGCTCTACCTCCTGCCCCACGCCGTGCTCGCGCTGGCGCTCCAGCGGTGGCGCCCGGCCGGCGCGTGGGCGCGCAGCCTCGACGTCGCCTCGGGCGTCGCCCTCGACGCGCTCGTCGTCGTGGCCCTCTCGTGGGTGATCCCCTTCGACCGCGCCGTGCTCGGCGTGCGCCTCTTCGCGCTGCTCGCGCTGCCCTTCGTCTTCGTGCGCGCGCCCCGCCCGCAGCCCCTCCCCCACCCCGCCGCCGTCGCCGCGCTGGTCGCGCTCGCCGCGGGCGTCGTGGCGCTGCACCTCCCGCTCTCGTGGCGCCTCGTCATGTGGGACCGCGACTGGCACATCGCGATCGCCTCCTCGATTCGCACGTCGCGCCTGCCCTACGACAACGTCTTCCTGCCGACGACGCAGCTCCACTACCACTACCTCGGCGACGCGCAGGCCGCGATGCTCCAGGTGCTCTCCTTCCGGCGGCTGCACCCCGCGGTGACCTTCTCGCTCGCGCACGACCTCTTCCTCTTCGGCGCCTCGGCGCTGCTCGTCGTCGCGGCCGCGGGCGGCGGCCTACGGCCCTACGGACTCGGCGACCCGCGGCCCTCCCTGCGCAGCCTCGCCGCGTGGCCCGCCGCGCTCGTGCTGCCGCTGCCGATGCTGCTCGCGAGCCCCTTCACGCTGCGCAACGTGCCCGACGCCGAGCGCTTCACCACCCTCGACTCCGCCCACCTCTGCGGCCGTTCGTTCCTCGGCTACCCCTCGCTCGCGTACCGCCCGCACGTCCCCATGGCGACCTTCTTCCTGGTCGCGATGGCCTCGTCGGTGCTGCTGCGCGCGCGCCCCGACGCCGACCGCGGCGACGCCCCGCGCTCGTCGCTCACCCTCGTCGCCGCCGCCTGCGCGCTGGCCCTGCTCGACGAGGCCTCGCTCGCGCTCGTCGCGGGCGCGCTCGGGGTCACCTGGCTGCTCGTGCCGCGCTCGGTGCACCCGAGCTGGTGGCGCGGCGGCCTGGTCGTCGCCGCCGTCGCCGCGGCCCTCCCCCTCGTCAGCCGCGCCTTCGCCGGATCGCTCTCCCCGGGCGGCCCCGCCTCGGAGGTGGAGATCATCCCGGCGCGGCACCTCGCGCTTTTCGACGGCGTCGTGCCGTACGTCGACCGCGCGCGCTTCTGGGAGGTCGCGAAGTACGACTGGTTCCCCTTCTACGCGACGGTGCTCGGCCTCGCCGTCGCCGCGGCCTGGACGCGCCGTCGCGACGTCGTCGCGGCCTTCGTCTTCGTGACGGCGCTGACCGTCGCGGGCGTGATGGCCTCGCTCAAGGTGGAGGTGAACCACGACGCCACCGAGGGCCACCGCTTCCTCACCGCCGCCCTCGTGCTCACGGGCGCCGTCGGGGCCTACGTCGTCGGCGCGGCGCGCGGCGCCTTCGTCGTGCGCGCGGCCCTCGCGGCGGCCCTCTCGTTGAGCGCGCTCTCGGGCTGGGCCTGGTGCCGCAGCTTCCTGCGCCAGCGCTTCCAGCCGGGGATGATCCCGCGCGAGCGCTCGTGGGCGGGCCCCGCCGACCCCTTCCGGATGAACTGCGACGTCAACCTCGGCGCGCCGCGCCGCGCGCGCCCGCCGGTGGAGTACGTCGAGCGCGCCATCGCGGTGCGCTACACGGGCTGCGAGCGCGTGCGCCTCCCCGGCCGCCCGTCGACGTGGAGCCTCACGGTCGTCGGCCCGACCTTCGACGGCGAGGCGCGCGCGCAGCTGCTGGCCGCGCCCGAGGCCGACCAGCCCGGCGCCGTGGTCTGCGCGAGTGACCCGGCGGCCCGCGAGCGGGTGTGCGCGTGGGCGCTGCGCTCGCTGCGCTGCGCGGTGCTGGGCGACGGGGTGATGGTGCGGTGCGAGCTGGCGCGCGAGAAGCGCGCGACCTTCTACCAGGAGCTCTGAGCGGGGGAGGCGGTCAGCGGGGGCAGGTGCCGGCGGGGTTCGTGCTGAAGCCGCGCGGCTGGCAGATCGACGGGTTGGTCGAGGCGCACGAGCGGCAGTCGACGGGGTCGTCCTGGCCGAGGGTGTCGGCGCAGGTGGGCATGGCCATGCCGCTGTTGCAGTCGGGCCGCTGGTCGCCGTCGACCTCGATGGTGTCGGAGCCGTTGGGGAAGGTCAGCAGGCAGCCGCAGCACACGGTGACCGGGAAGTAGAAGGGGGTCGACTCGACGTCGTGCTGGCCGGTCGACGAGCCGAAGGCGGTCATCTTCACCAGGATGCGGCGGTTGACCGACGCGGCGATGCGCACCACCGGGCACTCGGGGGTGACGCCCGCGGTGTCGAACTGGCAGACCGCCGAGCGCAGCGCGCTGGCCACCTGCGGGGGGATCACCGTGATCGACGTGGCGGCGTAGCCCGGCGTGCCTGGGGCGACCGACGCGGGCACGACGACGTTCTGGTAGATCGAGAAGGCCGGGCCGACGAGCGGACCCTCGGGCGAGCCCTCGCGCAGCTCGATGACGAAGCCCTCGATGTTCAGGAACGAGGTCTCGATGCGCCGCTGGTCCATGTTCGCGCCGGTGACGAGCTGGTTGGCGATCAGCGGTCTCAGCGTGTAGCTATCCTTCAGCGCGACGTCGAGCGTGCCCTCCGTGATGATGGTCGACGTCGGGTCGTTGTTGAACGTGCAGGTGACGCCCGTGACGACGGGTCGCTGGATCTGCCGGATGAACACCGAGACGGTGTTGTCGACGCAGCCGACCGACGAGGTGAGCACTCCGCCGAGGACGAGCGCGCCGAGGTGGGCGCGCGAAGCCTTGAGCCTGTTCCACATGACCGCGATGATAGGGCACACCGGGGGCGCTCCACGAATTTCATTCACCGCGCGCGCTGAGCGCGTCACCTCGCAGGACCCCACCGGGACGGCTCCGCCCCGCCCCCGGGTGCGCGGCGACGCCGTTTCGAAAGGCCTTGTTTTCCAGGCCCCCGTCGCCCCGACGAGCGGCCCGCGCGGCCGCCCCGTCGGCGGCGATCGACCGCACGCGCACCCCCGCGTCCGGCCGAGGACCCGTCACCGGAGCTCTCCCGCCGTCGGCCCAACGGCGGGTCATCGCTCCCACGGTTCCGACCCCGCCCACGGCGGTAGCGGCGACGTCACGCACGCGACCACCGCGGCCGCCACGGCCTCGACCGGGCCCGACGCGTCGAGCTCCGCGTGCGCCTCGGCGTAGACGCCGCGACGCGCCGCGAGCAGCGCCTCGAGCGCCCCCGGCACACCCTGCAACAGCGGCCGTCCGGCGCCCCCCGCGAGCCGCCCGCGCAGCACCTCGACGGGCGCGCGCAGCGTCACCACGCGGGCGCGCCGCAGCACCTCGCGGCG
>JAQBQI010000046.1 GCA_028287085.1 Myxococcaceae bacterium | reverse complement strand
CGCCCGCGAAGGAGGCGGGCATCGCGCGGGGCGACGCCTCGACGGCGACGACCGCGCGACGGGCGGCGGGGGGCTCTGCGACAGAGGGCATGGTGGTTGGTACTCTGACGGAAGCGTTCAGGAGAATGAAGGCGCCGGGTCGGACCACCATCGACGGGCGATGATTGGCCGAAGGCCCCTATTCATTATACCGACGATAGCGTCAGCACAATGAACGAAGGCCCACCGGGGGGACCGGCGCTCAGCGGGGGATCTGGTGCTCGCGGGTGGGCTGGTCGTCGAGCGGGTCGACGACCGACTTCGGGGCCTTCTTCTCGAAGAGGCCGTCGAGGGCGCGGAAGGGCCAGGTGAGGGCGTGGCCGACGGCGGCGATGCGGCGCGAGTGCGCGAGGTCGTCGAAGAACGAGTAGACGACCGGCGTCGCGATGAGGGTGAGCACCAGCGAGAGGGTCTGGCCGCCGATGATGACCGAGCTCATCGCGCGGTTGGTGCCGGAGCCCGCGCCGCTGGAGATGGCCAGCGGGATCATGCCCGCCACGAAGGCCACGGTGGTCATGAGGATGGGCCGCAGGCGGTCGCGGTTGGCGATCATCACGGAGTCGGCGCGGCCGAGCCCGTGGCGCCGCAGGTCGCGCATGTGGTCGACCTGGAGGATCGAGTTCTTCTTCACGATGCCGAAGAGCACGAGGATGCCGAGGGTCGAGAAGATGTTCATCGACTGGCCGAGCACGACCAGCGAGAAGATCGCGAAGGGCACCGACATCGGCAGCGCCATGAGGATGGTGATCGGGTGGATCCAGCTCTCGAACTGGGCCGCGAGCACCAGGTACATGAAGACCAGCGAGAGGATGAACGCGAGGGCGAAGCTGGCGCCCGCGCGGCCGAGCTCCTTCGAGCGGCCGGCGAGCTCGGCGGTGAAGCCGGGCTCCATGTGCAGCTCGTCGCGGGCGGCGTTGAACTGCGCGATGACGGCCGCCTCGGAGGTGCCCGGCGTGACGTTGGCGTACACCGTCACGATGCGCTGCCGCGCGAGGCGCTGGATCGACGCCGGCCCGACGGCCGGGCCGATCTCGACCACGTCGGAGAGCCGCACGCTGCGCCCCGGCGTGGAGGTCGGGATGGTCATCTGCTCGATGGCCGCCGTCGTGATGCGGGCGTCTTCTTCGGCGCGGATCCACACCTCGTACTGCTCGCCGCCCTCGTTGTAGTTGGAGACCTGGAGGCCGCCGACGAGCATGCGGAGGGTGTTGGCGATGTCGAGCGCGCTCACGCCGAGGTCGGCCGCGCGGGCGCGGTTGATGCGCACGCGGAGCTCGGGCTTGCCGGTCACCAGGGTGGTGTCGGCGTCGACGACGCCGGGGATGGCGCGCACGCGGCGCAGCATCTGCTGGGAGTACTCGCCCAGGCGCTCGAGGTCGGGGCCCTTGAGCACGTACTGGATCGCCGCGCTGTCGGCCGCCGAGCCGCCGCCGAAGGCGTTGACGGGGGCGACGGCGACGCGCAGGTGCTCGTTGGCGAAGCGCGGCAGCACCTGGTTGCGCACGCGGCCCATCATGGCCTGCTGGTCGTCGCGGCGGGTGTTGGCCGGCACGAGGCGCACGAAGAGCGACGCCTGGTTGCTGCCGCGGCCGCTGGGGTCGCCCGCGGGCGAGCCGATCGTCGCGACCGTGAGCAGCACGCCCGGCAGCGCGCGGATCTCCCGGGCCATGCGCTCGGTGACGATCTGGGTCTGCGCGAGCGACATGCCCTCGGGGGCGCGGATCTGCACGTCGAAGCGCGACTCGTCGTCGAGGGGGAGGAAGTTCTTCTGCACCGCCTTGGCGAGCGGCACGACGGAGACGAAGACCAGCGCCATCAGGACGCCCACCACCCAGCGGTAGCGCATCGCGAGCGAGAGCGTGCGGAGGTAGAGGCCCTCGACGGCGCCGTAGAGGCCGCCCGCGGAGTGCCCGCTGGAGGCGTGCGAGGCCGGGAGCACCCGCGTGCCGGCGGCCCACTCGCGGTAGCCCTGCTTCTCCTCGGCGCGGGGCTCGGCCGGGGGGTCGGCGAACTCGGCGTCGACGGCCTCCTCGGGCTCGGCCTCGGACTCCTCGGGCATGCCCGCGGGGTGCGCCTTGCCGGAGGGCTTGAGCCACCGCGAGGAGAGCATCGGGGTCAGGGTGAAGGACACCAGCAGCGACACCGCGATGGCGAAGCTCATGGTGAAGCCGAAGGACTTCATGAAGCGCCCGACGATGCCGCCCATGAAGGCCACCGGGAGGAAGACCGCGATGAGCGACAGGGTGGTCGCGAGCACCGCGAGGCCGATCTCGCGGGTGGCCAGGATGGCCGCCTTGCGCGGGCTCATGCCCTTCTCGTCGATGAAGCGGAAGATGTTCTCGAGCACCACGATGGCGTCGTCGATCACGATGCCCACCGCGAGGGTGAGCGCGAGCATGGTGATCACGTTGAGCGTGAGCCCCATGGCCTTGATGAGCGCGAAGGTCGACACGATCGAGGTCGGGATCGCGAGCGCGGCGATGAGGGTCGAGCGGCCGTTCCAGAGGAAGAGCAGCACCACCAGGGAGGCCAGGAAGCCGCCGATGACGAGGTGCTCCTCGACCGCGCCGATGGCGTTGCGGATGAACTCGCTCTCGTCGCGCACCACCTCGAGGCGGAAGCCCGGCGGCAGGCCCGGGCGCAGCTCGTCGATGCGCTCGGTGAGCGCGTCGATGACCGCGAGGGTGTTGGTGCCCGACTGCTTGCTCACCGAGAGCATCACGACGTCGCGGCCGTTGACCGTCGCGACCGAGCTGGCCTGGGCCTCGCTGTCCTCCACGCGGCCCACGTCGCGGATGCGCACCCCGAGGCCGCCGCGCTGCGCCACCACGAGGTCGGCCATCTCCGCCGTGCTGGCCACGCGGCCCATCACGCGGAGCGAGAAGGTGGTCGCGCCCTGGTCGATGTCGCCGCCGGGCACCTCGACGTTCTGCGACGCGAGCGAGCGCTGCACGTCGGCCGCCGTCAGCCCGAAGGACTGCAGCCGCGACGGGTCGAGCACCACGTTGATCTGGCGGGCGCGGCCGCCGAGCACCGTCACGCTGCCGACGCCGTTGAGCGACTCGATGCGCCTACGCAGCACGCGGTCGGCGTACTCGGTGAGCTCGCGCGGCGAGCGCGGGGCCGACAGCGCCACGAGGAGCACCGGGGCGGCGTCGGGGTCCATGCGCTCGACGCGCGGCTGCTGGATGTCGCGCGGCAGGCGGGACAGCGTGCGGTTCACGCGGTCGCGCACCTCCTGCGCGGCGACGGAGGTGTCCTTGTCGAGGTCGAAGCGCGCGACCACGACCGAGAGTCCCTCGAAGGAGTTCGAGCGCAGCTCGTCGAGGCCGGAGATGGAGTTGAGCTGCTCCTCGATCTTGTCGGAGACCTCGGTCTCGATCTGCTCGGGCGACGCGCCGGGGAGCACGGTGCTCACCACCACGACCGGGAAGTCGATGTTCGGAAACCGGTCGACCCCGATGCCGCGCACGCTGGCGATGCCGACCACCACCAGCGCGAGAATCAGCACCCAGGTGAACACCGGGCGACGGACGGAAATTGCCGCTAGCCACTGCATCGAAGTACTCCGCTCTTCTCGTTATTCGGTGACCGCGACGCCGTCGCCGAGGCGCGTGAGGTTGTCGGTCGCGACCCGCTCGCCCGCGGCGATGCCGCGCTCGATGGTGACGGTGTCGCCCTGGCGCTCGAGCACCGTGACCACGCGCGCCTGGGCGCGCCCGTTCTGCACCACGAACACGCGGCTGGTGCCGGCCTCGGAGAGCACCGCCCGCGCCGGGATGGTGACCGCCGCGCGCTGCGTGCCGAGCGCGATGCGCGCCGTCGCGAAGAGCCCGGGGCGCAGCACCCGCTCGGCGTTGGGGATCACCGCCTCGGCCACCAGCGCGCGCGTGTCGGTGCGCACCGCGGCCGAGATGTAACGGAGCGTCCCGCGGAAGACCCGGTCGGGCCACGCGTCGACGCGCACCTCGACCGCCTGGTCGGGCCGCACCTGGGCGAAGCGCTCCTGCGGCACCTGGATCTCCATGCGCAGCGGGTCGATCTTCACCAGCGTGACCACCGCGCGCTGCGCCGTGACGTACTCGCCGACGTTGGCAGTGCGCTCGGCGACCTCGCCCGAGAAGGGCGCGCGCACCACCGAGTCGGCGACCGAGCGCTGCGCCGTCGCGAGGGCCTCGCGCGCCTGCTGGTAGGCGAAGTACGAGCCCCGCACGCCGTTGAGCGCGCCGCGGTACTGCTCGCGCGCGGCCGTCGCCTGGAGCAGCGTGCGCTGGTACTCCGAGTCGGACATGCTGCCGCTCGTGTGCAGCTGCTCGGCGCGGCGCAGGCCGTCGTCGGCGATGTCGCGCTGGGCGGCCGCGGCGCGCACCTCGGCGGTGGCCGCGGGGTCGAAGCGGCCGTTGCTCTCGTCGAGGCCGAGGCGCGCGCGGGCCTGGCCCACCGCCGCCGTCGCGGTCGCCGCGTTGGCGCGGTAGTCGGTGTCGCGCAGGCGGAGCATCGGGTCGCCCTCGCGCACCTGCGAGCCGCGCTCGACGAGCACCGCCGTCACGCGGCCCGGCACCAGCGCGGTCACCTGCGACTGCTCGTCGGGCACCAGCGTGCCCGTCGCCGAGAGCACGTCGGGCACCTGCCGCGACTGCGCCGCCGCCAGCGTGACGTGGACGGGCGCGGCGTTCTCGGCGGTGAGCGCCGAGGCGCCGCCGGGGGCCGCGGCCGCGGGCTTCTTGCAGCCCCCGAGGCCCAGCGCGCCGAGCGCCAGGGTCGTCACCAGGGTCGAGGCCAACTTGGAGTGTCTGTGCATGTGCCCGGTCCGTTCGAGGGGGGGGGAGGTTCAGGGGTGGCTCCTGGCCACCGCAGCGCATGAGATGCACCGAACTCGACCCGGGATCAATCGGGTCACGAAGTATTTTCGTGAGGTGCTCATGCCGCACTGCGTTGTTGCAGCTTCTGCCCAGACCTAAGGACTATTGGGGGACTTGACCAGAGGGCTTGCAACGTCCAAAGGGTTCGATGCATCGTAGCCCGATGGAATGTGCAGGCGCCCTGTTGGCGCCCACGCTCCGGAGGCCCACAGAGGCGTTGACCCCGATGATCGAGCGACGGCTGGACCACCTCAGCGCCTTGATGGACCAGATGGCGCTCGTGATGCCGAAGCTCATGCGCTCGGGCTGCGACGACACCGACATCACGCCGCACCAGGGCATCCTGCTGCGCGCGCTGGAGGAGCGCGGGCCCATCAGCCTGACCGAACTCCGCGGGTCGTTTCCGGGGGCGCAGAGCACGCTCAGCGAGATCGTGGGGCGCCTCGCGCGGCTCGGGTTCGTGCACAAGAAGCCGCTGCCGTCGGACCGGCGCACGGTGATGGTGGCGATCACGGCGCGCGGCCGGGCGATGGTGGCGCAGCAGCGCAAGGTGATGCGGGAGCGGCACAAGAACGTGCTCGAGAAGCTCTCGCCGGAAGACCAGGACCGCATCGTCCAGGCCTTCGAGACCGTCGCGGAGCTCTTCGGGCGCGCGGCGGCGACAGTGCAGAACGCGGAGAAGGACGAATGAGATCAACGGCTCGGTGGTGCGCGGCGGCGGTGGTGCTCGCCGCGGGCGGCGCGTGGGGACAGGAGGCGCCGACGGCGCAGGCGCAGGGCGACGCGCCGGGGGCCGCGGGCGCCTCGATCGAGGGCCTCGCGGCCGCGCTGGTGCCCC
>JAQBQI010000567.1 GCA_028287085.1 Myxococcaceae bacterium | reverse complement strand
TGCTCTTCCGATCTGCGCGGCCCTGCGCCGAGGCGGCGGGCGGGGCCGCGAGGAGCAGCGCGAGCAGGGCGCCGCGGGGGTTCACGTCCCGGCGTCGGGGCGCGGGTGGCAGAGCGTGGGCGCGTGGTAGGCGGGCACCTCGCGCAGCAGCGCGTCGCTCACCTGGTTGTCGTCGATGATGCGCCGCAGGGTCGCCGCGCCGGGCGTCGGGACGCGCGGGCGCAGGGGGCTGCGGTAGTCGACGGTGTAGAGCCCGAAGCGGGGGCAGAAGCCCTCGGCCCACTCGAAGTTGTCGATGATCGACCAGTGGAAATAGCCGCGCACGTCGAGGCCCTCGGCGACGGCGCGCGCGACGATGGCGAGGTGCTCGGCGAGGTAGCGCGGGCGGTTGGTCCCCGAGGCGTCGGCGAGGCCGTTCTCGGTGATGACCACCGGGAGGTTGAACCTCCGCAGCTCGCGCATCACGAGGAGAAAGCCCTGGGGGTAGAGGTCCCAGTCGAGGTCGGATTTGGGCAGCGGGGTGGCGAGCGAGGTCTGCTGCGGCAGGCCGCGGAGGATGGGCAGCGTGGGCAGGCCGCGCACCAGCGAGAGGCCGTAGTAGTTGAGCCCGACGTAGTCGGCGCGGGCGCGCAGGGCGGGGTCGTTGGTGCGGTCGGTGGGGCCGGTGAGGGCGCCGTCGGCGTCGGCGTCGAGGTCGCCGCGCACGATGGCGTTCATGAAGAGGTCGTTGTTGACGTAGGCCGCCGCGCGGGCGCCCGCCTCGTCGGCCGCGTTGCCCGGCCGCTCGGCGCGGAAGACCCGGTTGTGCGTGGCGATGGAGACCAGCGCGGGGCGCCCGCCGGTGCCCCCGACGCCCGCGTCGGCGTTACCCGATACGGTAAACGTGTCGGCCTCGTGGAGGGCGTCGTAGCCGCTCGCGTGGGCGCGTATCATGTTGGTCACGAGCCGCCGCACGCGGTCGAAGTTGAGCGGGGCGCCGGGGGGAAAGACCCCTTGCAGGTAGCCGCCGGCGGCGATGACGAGGGGCTCGTTGAGGGTGATCCACCAGTCGACCTGGCGGCCGTACTCGGCGCCGGCGAAGCGGGCCCAGGCGCCGAAGTCGTCGACGATGCCGTCGCGCACGAAGCCCTGCGTGTCGAAGGGCTGGGCGAGGTCGTTGAGGTAGTCGGGCAGCACGAAGTGGAAGAGCGTGACCATGGGCACGAGGCGGCGGGCGGCCATCGCGTCGAGCACGCGGTGGTAGTACGCGACGCCGTCGGGGTCGGCGGCGGCGCGGCACGCGGACATGAAGTCGGCGAGGGGGCGGGCGCGGGCGCCGAAGCAGCGGTCCCAGGCGGCGCGCGTGGGGAAGAGGCGCGACCAGTCGACGCCGAAGCGGTAGGCGTTCTGGTGGGTGGCGACGAGCGCGTCGAGGTCGGCGACGAACTGCGTGTAGCTCTGCGGCCCGTCGTTGGCGCGGTCGCCGTTGAGGATGCGCGCGGGCATGCGCTCCCACTGCGCCCAGTCGGTGTGGTCGAGGCCGCCCTCGATCTGGTAGGGCGCCGTCGCCGAGCCCCAGAGGAAGCCCGCCGGGAAGGCGCCGCGGGGGGAGGGGTCGAAGGGCTCGATGGTCGGCGGCACGTCGGCGGGCGGCACGTCCGCGGGCGGCGTCACGGGCGCGTCGGCGCCGAGGTCGTCGACGGCGGGCGCGTCGGGCGCGTCGCTTACCGACGCGTCGGCGGGCGTCGCGGGCGCGTCGTCGCAGGCGGCCAGTACCAGGGGGAGTAAAACGATCGCGCGGCGCAGACGCATGGTGGGGGGAGGGACGCTACCAGAGGGCGGGCGCGCCCGGCGCGTGGGGTATGGTGCGAGCGACATGAGCACGGCGGAGACGGGCGCGGGTCACCTCGTGGTGGGCGTGGCGGGGCACATCGACCACGGCAAGACGGCGCTGGTGAAGGCGCTGACGGGTGTCGACACCGACCGGCTGCCCGAGGAGAAGGCCCGCGGCATCACCATCGAGCTGGGCTTCGCGGCGCTGACCCTCGACGACGGCCGGCGCGCGTCGGTGATCGACATGCCGGGGCACGAGCGCTTCGTGCGCACGATGATCGCGGGGGCCGGCGGGGTCGACCTGCTGCTGCTGGTGGTGGCGGCGAACGAGGGCGTGATGCCCCAGACGCGCGAGCACCTCGCCATCGCCGACCTCGTGGGCGTGCGCGGCGGGGTGTGCGCGCTCTCGAAGAGCGACCTCGCGAGCGACGACCTGATCGAGCTCGCCGTCGAGGAGGTGCGCGAGGTGCTGCGGGGCACGGCGCTCGACGGGGCGCCGGTGATACCGGTGAGCGCGAAGGAGGGCACCGGCCTCGCGGCGCTGCGGGCCGCGCTGACGGCGGCGGCGGTGGCGCCGCGCGACGCGAGCGGGGCGCCGGTGCTGCCCATCGACCGGGTGTTCGCGCGCAAGGGCTTCGGGGTGGTGGCCACCGGCACGCTGGTCGCGGGCACGCTGCGCGAGGGCGACGCGGTGGGGGTCGGTCCGACGGGGCCCGAGCACGGGGTGCTGGGCGCGCGGGTGCGCGGGCTGCAATCGCACGGCGCGGCGGTGAGCGAGGCGCGCGCCGGGTCGCGCGTGGCGGTCAACCTGGCGGGCGTGGAGATGGCGGAGGTTCCGCGCGGGCAGTGGGTGTTTCGCGAGGGGGTGGTGGCGGTGACGACGTCCTTCGACGCGGCGGTGCGGCTGCTGCCGGAGACGCGCCGGGCGCTGGGCCGGCGCACGAAGCTGGAGGTGGCCGCGGGGGCGACCTACGCGCTCGCGACGGTGTCGCTGCTGGAGGGCGACGCGCTCGAGCCGGGCGCGACGGCGCTGGCGCGGGTGAGCACCGACCGGCCGTTGGTGCTGCGGGTGGGCGAGCGGCTGGTGCTGCGCGGCCCGCCCTCGCTGGCGGGCGTCGG
>JAQBQI010000566.1 GCA_028287085.1 Myxococcaceae bacterium | reverse complement strand
TCGCGGGGCCCGGCGGGCGCGCCTCCGTGATCGACGCCGCCGAGGGCCCCGGCCCCGCGCGGTGGGCCGACGCCGAGCGCTCGGTGCCCGCCGCGTGGACCGAGCTCGTCGCGGTGCGCGAGCGCGTGCTGGTGCGCGGCGTGGTGCGCGAGAGCCCGGCGATCACCCACGACCGCGAGCGGCACCCGCGGACCGCGCTGGGCCTCACGGCCGACGGGCGCACGCTCATCCTGGCCGTGGTCGAGGGGCGCGCCGAGAACGCGAGCGGCGCGACGGTGCGCGAGCTCGGGGAGATCCTGCTGGGCTTGGGGGCGTGGGAGGGGATGAAGCTCGACGGGGGCGGCTCGTCGGCGATGTTCGTGGCGCCTGAGGGCATCGTGAACCGGCCGAGCGACGGCGCTCCGCGCGCGGTGGCGACGCACCTCGGCGTGGTGGTGCGCGGCGGCGTCGCGGCGCGGGGCGGGTCGCGCTGCGCGGAGCGGTGACGGCCGCTGGAGTGGCCCCTGGTGGGGAGCGGGCCACCGGCCGCGAGCCCGGCGAGCACGACCTGGCGCCCTTCATCAACGACTTCGACATCTACATCGACGGCCCGTCGGTCTGGGTGCAGCGGGCGCTGTTCGGGTGGGTGCTGCGCCCGGTCGCGGTGCTCATGGGCCGCAAGCGGCGGCTGCTCGACAACGCGCGCGAGGCCTACGGGCGGCCCGTCGACTGGTGAGCGGCGCCCCGGCGGGCGCTCTCGAGCGCGCGCACGAGGGCGAGCATCTCGCCGGCGGGCATCGGCGGCAGGAGCGGCGGCACCTTCGCGAGGTGCGCGCGGAGGTTCGCGACGGCCTCGGCGGAGAGCCCCGCGCGCCGGCACGCCTGCTTGTAGCGGAAGGTCCCCCACGCGAAGGCGAGCAGCATGAAGCCGATCGGGAAGCCGTAGAGCAGCCCGAGGCCGAGGAGGGGGTGGTGCTCGATGATGCCGTCGTACCGATGCAGCACGCACTGCCCCAGGATGCCCACCGCGAGGGAGGCGAGGCCGACGCGCAGGCCATGAGCCCGGCGCATCGCGATGAGCCCGCGCAGGGAAGCGTCGTCGGTCTGGTCGAGCGAGCGGAGGGGCGCGTCGTGGCCGCGGCCGTAGGGGGTTTCCATCGCGGGGCGACACTCTCGCACGGGTCGGGGCGATCGACGCGGTCGGCGCGACCTCGACCCCCTCGCCACGACGGGGCGTAAATGCGCCGCAGTCACGAGCGCGCGACGCCCCCGGAGGGCGCGGCGCTACGGCGTGGGCGCCCGGATCAATGGGCTCCGCAGAGTGCGACGGTGCGGCAGTTGGCGAGTCGCGCGAGGCGGTCGAGCGGCGGCCCGCAGGCCTCGTCGCCCACCTCCTTCACGCAGGCCGCGAGGGCGCGGCGGTCGACGGCGTCGGGGCACTCGGCGGGGACGAGGTCGTCCGAGAAGCCCGCGCGCACCTGCTGCTGGCAGGCCGAGCCGCTCCCGTAGCGCTTGCCGTCGCCGATGTTGTTGCAGCGCTGCTCCTGGCCGCAGCGCGCGTCGACGAGGGTGTTGATGGCGTCGTTGAAGGCCATCGCCGTGGGCGTGCTGATCGCCTCGCGGGCGATCGGGACGCGCTCGCGCTCCAGCTCCTGCTCGGTCTTGCCGTCGCCGTTGGGCACCCGGTCGCACGCGCCCGCGAGCGCGAGAACGAGCGACAGGGCGAGGCGCGACGCGACCGTGTCGGTCATCTTCATGGGGATCGACCTCCGCTTTCTTTGGACGGTGGTCATCGTTCGCAAGGCCGGTGCCACGCGCGACGGGGTCGGCGCCCGGGCGCGGTCGACGACCGCCCGAATCACAGCCTGGTGGCGAGGTCGTGCTCGGCCTCGACGGTGCCCGCGCGGCAGCCCGATGGGGTTATGGTGCGCCCGTGGCGACCACGCTTGCACCGACCCTCCGCGCCCTCGCGACGGCGCTCGCGCTCTCCCTGGCCGGATGCGGCGCGGGCGACGAGACGGCTGGTGACGAGGCGCCCGAGGCCGACGCCGTCACCGTCGACACCAGCAGCCCGGCGGCGCGGGCGCAGTACGACGCGAACGTGTCCTTCGCGCTACGCTACCGGGCGCGGTGCGTGCGCTCGCCGGGCGCGCGCCGGCGGGTGCTGGTCACGGGCTTCGGTCGCTTCCTCGACAGCGGCGCCAACGTCAGCGGTCGGGTGGTGAGCGCGCTCGTCCCGGGGCTGCAATACCCGGTGACGCGCCCGCCGACCGACGGCGGCCCCGACGACCCGGCGCCGCAGACCGCCGTGGCCCAGGGGACCGTCACCCTGCCCTCGGTCGGCGCCGTCGACGTGTGCGCGATGGTGGTGCCCGTGTACTGGGACCTCGCGGCGATCCTCGCGCTGAAGGAGGCCGAGAGCTTCGCGCCCGACCTCGTCGTGATGAACGGCATCGCCGGCCCCGCGCAGCCCCTCTGGATCGAGCTGGGTTCGGTCAACCGCGCGATGACGCTGCGCGACGGGTCCGACCTGCTGGTGCCGCGCGCGCCCGCGGGGCAGGCGTACGCGCCGCTGGTCCCGTCGGCGACGGCGGCCGAGCGCGCCCGCGGGCTGCTGCTCTCCTGGGACGCGGTGGGGGGCGCCGCGCGGGCCGCCATCGACGAGCGCGCCGCGGTCACCGCCGACGGCCGCGCGCTCGCCGACGTGCTCACCGGCGTCCGGTTCGGCGGCTTCCCGCGGGGCAGCAATACCTACCTCTGTAACAACGTCACCTACGTCGTGAACTACGCCATGGACCACCCGGGGCGCACGCTCACCCTGCTGCAGGCGAGCACCACGCGCCGGGGCTTCCCCAACCGGGTCGCCGTGCGCCTCACGCGCGACCTGCGCCCGGCGCCGCGGGTGTTCGTGCACTGGCCGTCGCTGCTGGCGGGCCCGCAGCTCGACGCGGGCGCCGGGGTGCTGCGCGCCATGATCGACGCGCAGCTCGCGGCCCTCGACGGCCGGGGCGCGGCGCCCACGCGCGGCGACAACGCGCGGGCCGACCTCGTCGCGAGCGGCGACACGTTCTAGTTCAGGCGGCGGGCGCGGGCGACCTCACCGCAGCGCCGCGCGCAGCGCCGCCACGAGGTCGTCCCAGGGCTCGCGCGCGGCGTCGACCGAGCCGGCCATGTTCAGGTAGCCGTGCACCAGGCCCGGGTAGCGCTTGGCCGTCACGTCGACGCCCGCGGCGAGCAGCTTCGTCGCGTAGGCCTCCCCCTCGTCGCGCAGCGGATCGAAGCCCGCCGTCTGCACCAGCGCGGGCGCCACGCCCTTCACGTCGGCGAACCAGGGCGACGCGCGGGGGTTGGTCCAGTCGGCCGAGCGCGGCGCGTAGTGCCCGCGAAACCAGCGGATCGTCGCCGTGTCGAGCAGGAAGCCGCTCGCCATGATCGTCAGCGACGGGAACGACATCGTCTGGTCGACCGCGGGGTAGATGAGCGCCTGCAAGCGCGGGGGATAACGGTCTTCGCGGGTGTCGAGCGCCACGACGGCCGAGAGGTTTCCGCCGGCGCTGTCGCCTCCCACCGCCACCCTCGACGGGTCGAGGCCGAGGCGCGTGGCGTTGGCGACGACCCAGCGGAAGGCCGCCGTGACGTCGTCGGCCGCCGCGGGGAAGGGGCTCTCGGGGGCGAGGCGGTACTCCACCGAGGCGACCACGCAGCCGACCTCGTGGGCGAGCGCGCGGCACACCGGCTCGTGCGACGCGAGGCTGCCGATGACGAAGCCGCCGCCGTGGATGTACACGAGCGCGGGGGCGGGACTCGCGACGCTCGCGGGACGATAGAGGCGCACCACGACGTGGTCGTTGACGCGCTCGTCGCGCACGTCGACGACCGGCGGCGCGGTCGGCGCGAAGACCAGCGACTCGACGTCCATCTCGGCGCGGCGGCGCGCGAGGGGGAGATCGGCGTTGCCCGGTCCCCGCCCGAGGCGCGCGGCCAGCGCGAGGATGAATTGGATCTGCTCGTCGAGCACGCAGCCGTCGCGCACGACGCGGGCGCCGCCGGAGAGCGCGACCAGTACGGGGCGCGGGAGCTTCAGGAGGGCGCGCGCGGCCTGCGCCTGCGCGCGGAGGGGGAGGGGCACGGGTTTCATCACGCGGGAGGGTAGACCCGGCGGCGGGTTCGCTCGCAACCCCCCGCTCGACGCGGCGGCCGCGATCGACTACGGGCTTGCGCCATGAAGTCCACTACGGCCTCGCTCCGCTCCGCCGCGCTCCTCGCCACGCTCTGCCTGCTCGGCGTCGGCTGCTCCGACGACCCGACGCCCGCCGCCGACTCGGGCACGGTCGTCGATGTTCCCGCCGACCTCGGCGGCGACGTCGCCGCCGATCAGGGCGCCGCCGACACCGGCACCGACGTGCCCGCCGCCGACGCGGCCCGCGACGCCGGCACCGACGTGCCCGCGAGCGACGTCCAGACGAGCGATGTGCCCGCGAGCGACGTCCAGACGAGCGACGTCCAGACGAGCGACGTGCCCGCGAGCGACGTGCCCGCGAGCGACGGCGGCGACGTCCTCGCCGCGCGCTGCACCGCCACCGGCGGAACCATCTCCTCCGGCCTCTGCTGCCTCGCGTCGGGCGACTTCCCCAACAGCTGCGGCATCGGCGGGTGCAGCTGCGCGCCCGCGTCGAGCCACACGATCCAGCGCTGCACGTGCCCGACCGGGCAGTGCTTCAACCCTGCGACGGGCTGCGGCGCCTCCGCGCTGTAGCCCGCCGGCGCAGCAGCGCCAGACCCAGCGCGCAGGCCAGCGATCCCGCCAACCTTCCTCCGCCCCGCGTCTCTCCGCCCGCCGCCCGGCACGAGCAGCCCTGACCCACGATCGCGCCGCCCGTGTCGGCGGTCGCGCCGCCGCCGTCGGTGTCGCACTGCGGCGGGCAACGCCCGAGCGGGCGGCAGATGGCGCACGGGTCCTTGCCGTCGTCCTCGACGGGCGGCGAGGCCGTGATCACCTCGGCCGCCATCGCCCCCGCGTCGGGGACGAAGAAACCCTTTACATCGTCCGGTAAAGGCACGTCCCCCGCGGGCGCGACGTCCGCCGTCACGCTCACGTCCGCGGCCGGGAGCGCGGCGTCGTCGGTGAGGGGCATCCAGGCGTCGGGCAGCGCGAAGCCCAGGTCGGGCGGCGGTCCCGCGTCGGCCGGCGCGGGCGGCGGCCCGGCGTCGAAGGGCGGC
>JAQBQI010000825.1 GCA_028287085.1 Myxococcaceae bacterium | reverse complement strand
GCGAGCGGCGGCGCGGGTGGCGCGGCGGTGGCGGGCGCGAAGAGCACCATGCCGCCGGCAAAGACCGCGACGAAGCCCGCCAGGAGCGAGGCGAGGGCGACGATGGCGACGGTTCGTGAGCTGAAGGTGTCTGGCACCGGAACCCGTAGCGCTCTATCCCCAAACCCGCGGCGACCGCAACGCGAGACCTAGTGATCGGTCACGGTGAGCGCGCCCACCTCGACGAGGAAGTACAGCTCGCGCAGGGTCTCGACGGTCGTCACGCGGCGCTCCTGCGAGGTGCGGGCGACGAGGCGGCTGAGCATCGGCCCCGACTCGGCGCCCGCGAGGAGCTCGGCCCCGAGCGGCGTGATGGCCACGCTCGACGAGGGCGCCGCCGCGCCGAGGTTCACGTAGCGGTCGAGGAGGTGGACGAAATGCGCCGCGGGGTCTTCGAGGGCGGCCGCCCCGGCGCGCAGCACCTCGGAGGGGGCGAGCGTGAGCGGCAGCGCGCCCGGCGGCGGGGGCACCGCCCGGAAGAAGCGCAGCGACCCGCGGCGCCAGCGGAAGAGCTCGGTGAAGCGCTCGCGGGCGAGGTGGTCGGTGCGCTGCGCGAGCAGGGTCTCGTCGACGAGGCCCAGCTGCACGAGGGCCGTCGAGAGGTTGCTGTTGAAGCGCGACATCATCGCGAGGGCCATGTCGAGCTCGCCGCGGTTCAGCAGGCCGCGCTGCACCAGGTACTCGCCGATCGACTCGCCGGGGAGGTTGCTCGTGTAGTGCGTGGGCCGCCCCTTGAAGAGGTAGATCTCCTTGCGGGCGGGCGAGGCCTCGGCGACGAGCATCCCCGACTCGTCGGCGAGCACCAGCTTGGCGAGCGCGTGCAGGAAGGTGCACGTCGGCATCGCGTCGGCCCAGTCGGCCTGCGCCTCGGCCACCTCGGAGGTCGTCGCCGAGCGCACGACGAGGTGCGGGGCGAGCTCGGCCCAGTCCTCGGCGCGCTGCGAGCTGCCGTCGGGGGCGACGAGCACGTCGCGGCCGGTGAGCACGCCCACCGCGGCCTGCTCGACGAGGCGCGCGAAGGTGAAGCGCCCGCGGGCCTCGCCCCCCTCGGTCACCACCTCGAAGAAGAGCAGCGGCACCTCCCGGGTGCGCTCGGCCTCGAGCAGCTCGCCGTACTGCGAGCGCGACGAGATCGGCCCCGGGTTCTGGTGCCCGACGACGGCGTTCGGCTCGGACGCGCGCCGCGGCGGGATCACCGAGCGCGCGGCCGTGCGCGCCCACTGCACCAGGGCGGCGAGCAGCGGCCGCGACTCGACCGCGTCGCCCGCGTAGGGGGCGAGGGCGCGCACGAACTCCTCGGCCGTCTGGAAGCGCTCCCCGGGCGAGCGCGCCAGCGAGCGGAACACCACCGAGACGAGCCGCGTCGGGTGGTCGCTGAGCACCTCGCGCAGCCCCTCGAGCTGCGCGTCGCGCGCCGTGAGCAGCGCCGCGGCGTCGGGCGGCGTCACGAAGACCTGCCGGCCCGTGAGCAGCTCGGCCAGCACCACCCCGGCGGCGTAGAGGTCGGCGCGCGCGTCGACCGCGAGGCCCAGCAGCTGCTCGGGCGCCATGTACGGCACCTTGCCGCGGCGCAGGCGCAGCGCGGCGACGGCGGCGAGGGGGGCGCCCGCGGGCACCGGCGGCAGCGAGCCTCGCATCGACATCGCGATGCCGAAATCGCCGAGCTTCGCCGAGCCGTCGATCGAGAGCAGCACGTTGCTCGGCGAGACGTCGCGGTGCAGCACGCCGACCCCGTCGACGTCGAGGCGGTGCACGTGACCGAGGCCCGTGAGCAGCTCGCGCACGGCGTGGCAGGCGAGGGGCGCCTCCATGCGCCGCTGCGTCTGCTGGAGCGCGCGGATCAGGAACGCGAGGTCGACGCCCTCGACGTACTCCATCGCGATGTAGGGCTCGTCGGCCTCGGGCTGGCAGTCGAAGACCGCGACGACGTTCGGGTGCGCGGCGGCGTGGGCGAGGGCGGCCTCGCTCTGGAGCAGGGCCCGCCAGGCGGGGTCGCGGGCGTTGCGCGCGTCGAGCAGCTTGAGCACCACGGGGCGGCCGTGCGCGTCGACGGCGAGGTGCACCTCGCTCATTCCGCCGACCGCCAGGCGCTCGCGGAGCGCGTAGGGGCCGACCTGGGTTCCCGCGGGCCTGGTGGTCACCGGTGCCGTTCCTCTCTCTGGTTGACTGGTACCCCACTGCGCGACGCGGCGGCAACGGAACCCGCGCGCGGCGCGGCGCGGTCGTCGAATCGTCCCCCCGGCGGCGAACACCCGCTAGGATGCATTCCCGCATGCGACACCTCTCGGCCAGGCCGCCGACGCCCCCCCGCGTTCCCCCGCGATCGAAGGAAACCCCGATGAGCGACCCATCGCCCAAGCGCCCCGCCGACGAGCTGCTGCCCATCGGGCGGGCGCCCTTCATCGGCCGCGTGGCCGAGCGCGCCGCGGTGCGCGCGGCGGTGCAGCGCTCGGTGCGCGAGGCCCGCTGCGAGGTGGTCACCCTCGTCGGCGCGGCCGGCGTGGGCAAGAGCCGCTTCGTCGACGAGCTCGTGGCCGACCTCGCCGTCGACGAGCCGATGCTGCGGGTCTACCGCGGCGCCGCCCGCGAAGACCGGGGGGCCCACGCCGCCATCGCGAAGATCCTCCGGGCGCGCTTCGCCATCGAGGAGGGCACCGACGCCCACGCCCAGGCCAACGAGGTCTGCGCCCAGGTGATGGACCTCTTCGGCGACCGCCGCGTCGACGAGATCCTGCACTTCCTCGGGGTCTTCCTGGGCATGCGCTTCGGGGCGACGCTGCTCGCCGAGGCCTTCCTCGAAGACCCGCGCGCCTCCGAGCACGTCGCGCGCGCCGTGCTCCGCCGGCTCTTCGAGGTCGACGCCCAGCGCAGCCCGCTGCTGCTGGTCTTCGAGGACGTGCACCTCGCCGGCGCCGACGGCGTGCGCCTCCTGCGCAGCCTCGTCGAGGGCCTGCGCGCCGCGCCGGTGACGGTGCTCTTCACCACCCGCCCCGAGCTGCTCGCGAGCGCCCACGATTTCTGCGCCACGCCCGCCGGGCGCCACCTGCGCGTCGACCTCGCGCCCCTCGACGAGGGCGAGGCCACCGTCATGGCGCGGGCCCTGCTCTCGACGATCGAGAACGTCCCCGGCGAGCTGGTGCGCAAGGCCGTCGCGCTCGGCGGCGGCAACCCCCTGCTCGTCCGCCAGATCGTGCGGATCTACTTCGACCAGGGCGTGATCGCCGTCGACGACGAGGGCATCGCCACCATCGACCTCGACCGGCTCGAGCGCATCTCGCTGCCGATGTCGGTCGAGGACGCCGCCACGTCGCGCATCACGGCGCTCTCGCCCTCCGAGATGGAGCTGCTCAAGTGGGCGGCGATGATGGGCCGGGTCTTCTGGGTCGGCGGCCTCGTGGTGCTGGGCCGCACGGGCAAGGAGGCCCCCGCGCTCTGGGGCGGCGGCGAGGACCTCGCGCTCCAGTACCGCGACACGCTGAAGGGCCTCGTCGAGCGGGGCTACGTCGCGCGCGTGGTCGGGCCCACGGCCACCGACGACGAGGCCTACTCGTTCAGCCACGACCTCGACCTCGAGCGCCTCACCGCGCTCGTCCCCACCGAGGACGCCGAGCAGCTGCACCTGGTGCTGGCCGAGTGGCTGGAGTTTCGCCTCAACCACCGCGGCGAGGAGCAGCTCGACCTGCTCGCGCGGCAGTACGAGCGCGGCCGCCGCCCGCTGCGCGCGGCGCGCTGCTACCTCACCAGCGCCGACCTCGCGCGCGAGCGCTACGCCAACGCCAAGGCGGTCGAGCACTACGCGCTGGGCCTCTCGATGCTGGGCGAGCACGACGTCGGGCTGCGCCTCGACGCGCACCACCACCAGGGCGACGTGCTCGCGATGCTCGGCCGAGGCGAGGAGGCGCTCGGGCACTTCCAGAAGATGCTGCGCCTCGCGTACCGGCTCGACCTGAAGGCCAAGGGCGGCGCGGCGCACAACCGCATCGGGCGGCTCTACCGCGACGCGGGCAAGCTCGACGAGTGCATGCGCCACCTGGGCACGGCGCTCGCGCTCTTCGAGGCGGCGGGCGACGAGAAGGGCATCGCCGCGAGCTTCGACGACATCGGCAAGACCCACTGGCTGCGCGGGGCCTACGAGACGGCGCTGCGCTTCCTGCAAGACGGCCTGGTGCGCCGCGAGGCCCAGGGGGACAAGCGCTCGATCGCCCTCTCCTGGAACAACATCGGACTCGTCTTCCAGGACAGCGGACAATACAAGGCCGCGTATGACGCCCTGGTGCGGGCGCGCGACCTGCGCCGCGAGGCGGGCGACCTGCCGGGCCTGGTGGTGACGCTCAACAACCTCGGCACCATCCACTCCGACCGCGGGGAGGACCACGAGGCCATCACCATCTGGAAGCAGGCCCTCGAGCTCGCCCAGGAGGTCGGCGACCGCCGCCGCCAGGCCGTGCTGCTGCTCAACATGGGCGAGGCGCGCTGCCGCATGCGCGACGTCGACGAGGCGCTGCGCATCCTCGTGGAGGTCGAGCAGCAGTGCCAGGAGCTCGGCGACCGCCTGCTGTTGGCCGAGGCCCGCCGCGGGCTGGGCAAGGCGCACTTCCTCAACAACGACCTGGGCACCGCGCGGCGCTTCCTCGAGGACGCGCTCGCGCTCTTCGAGCAGGTGCGCTCGAAGGTGCACGTGGCCGTCGCGCAGCGCTCGCTGGCCGAGGTGCTCGCCGCCTACGGGGCGGAGTCCGAGGAGGGCAGGCGCGCCGAGGCGCTGTTTCGCAAGGCGCTCGCGGCCTTCGAGGCGCTGGGCGCGGAGCTCGAGCTGGCGCGCACGGCCCGCACCTTCGCCGACTTCCTGAGCACCTCGCCCGTCGGGGTCGTGCCCGAGAGCGCCTTCGCCGAGGCCGAGGCGATGCGCGTGCGCTCCGACGAGATCTACGCCCGCCTCCACGCCGACACCGCCGTCGCCGGGCGCGACCGGAGCATCCGCGGCGGCACCACCGACCCCGGGATCCAGCGCGTCGACCTGCCGGCGCCCGGCGGGCGCGGGCGCGAGCGCGACCTCACGCCGCCCGACGGCATCCCCTCGCCGGGGGCGCGCGGCT
>JAQBQI010000824.1 GCA_028287085.1 Myxococcaceae bacterium | reverse complement strand
TGCCGCGCGCCCCGCGGCGCCCCCGTCGCGACGGGCGACGGAGGCGTCGCCGACGCGGGCGAGGCCCCGCGCGACCTCGACGGCGGCTGCGACGACGTCCTCGACTGCATGGCCGGGCTCGAGTGCCACCCGACCTCGCACACCTGCTACTCGCCGGGCCTGACGGCGGCGATCTCGGGCCGCGACGCGGGCCTCCCCGGGCAGTGGGCGGGCGAGACCTGCGCCGCCGACGAAGACGGCCCCGCCCGCGCCTACTTCGAGCTCCCGGCGGCCGACGGTACGCCCCCGCACGACTTCTTCCGGCTCCCCTACCCCAACGACATCCGCCGCGACCCGGGCACCGGGCGCGTCAACCTCGCGGGCTTCCCCCACCCCGGCGCCGGTCTGCTCGGCTTCGACCTCGTCGACCGCTACCTCCGCGCGGTCGAGCGCTCGGTCGACGGCTTCGGCACCAACCACCTCGTCTACTTCCGCTTCTCGGGGCGCCTCGACTTCGCCACGCTGCGCCTCGGCGACACCCTCCGCCTCGTCGACCTCACCACGGGGCAGCCCACCAACACGGTGCGCTTCGCGGCCAACACCGCGGGCAACCGCTACCTCTGCAACAACCCGGTCTACCTCGACACCGGCGTCGGCGCGCCGATGGAGCCCGGCCACACCTACGCCGCGCTCATCGTCGGCGGCGTGCGCGACGCCCAGGGCCGCGCCGTGGTGCGCGACCGTGACTTCCCCGCGATGCTCGCCGAGGCCGCGCCCGCCGACGCCCTCGCCGCGCGCGCCCACGCCGCGTACGCCCCGCTGCGGCGCTACCTCGCGACCGAGCGCATCGACCCCTCGACCGTGCTCGTCGCGACGGTCTTCACCACGCAGCGCCCGCGCGCGCTGGTGCCGGCGCTGCGCGAGGTGGTGCGCGCCGCGGCGAGCCCGGTGCCCGCGGGCTTCGTGCGCTGCGACACCGGCGTGCTCTCGCCCTGCGACGACGGCCTGACGGGCGACGCCCACGTGCGCGGCTGCCTCGGCGCCGCCGACCCCGCCTTCGACGAGCTCCAGGGAACCATCGAGATCCCCTACTTCCAGGCGGGCGCGCGGCCCTACCGCGAGCCCGGATCGGGCGCGATCGCGGTCAACGCCGCGGGCCGCCCGATGCCTCAGGGCACCGAGCGCGTCTGCGTGACCATCACCGTGCCGCGCGGCGCCGCGGCGCCTACCGGCGGCTGGCCCACGGTGCTCTACGCCCACGGCACGGGCGGATCGTTTCGCAGCGTCGTCACCGAAGGGCTCTCCCGCTCGCTCGCTTCGGTCGACGTCGGCGGCACCGCGGTGCGCTTCGCGACGGTGGGCTTCGACGGCGTGATGCACGGCAACCGCCGCGGCGTGGGCGTCACGACCCCGCCCGACCAGGCCTTCTTCAACTTCGGCAACCCGGAGGCGGCGCGCGACAACATCCTCCAGGGGTCGGCCGACGTCTTCGCGCTGGTCTGGGCGCTTTCGACGGTGACGCTCCCGATGCTGCCGCGCGACGGCGAGACGGTGCGCTTCGACCCGCGGCGCATCTTCTTCTTCGGCCACTCGCAGGGCTCGACCGTGGGTCTGCCCGCGGCCGCCTACGAGCCCGACCTCGCGGGGATGGTCTTCTCGGGCGCGGGCGGCGACCTGCGCGTCTCGCTCACCACCAAGGTGCGCCCCATCGACGTCGCCTCGCTCGTGCCCGCGGTTCTGCAAGACCCCGAGGCCCGCGGCGCCGGGCACCCGGTGCTCAACGTGCTCCAGACCTTTTTCGAGCGCAGCGACGCCGTGAACTACGGCCGCCTGCTGCTCGTCGACCGCCCGATGGGCATGGGCGCGCGCCCGGTGCTGATGACCTACGGCCTCGGCGACACCTACTCGAGCGTCGGCACCATGCAGGCCCTCGCCGCGACCCTCGGGCTGCCCGCCGCGGGCAACATTCCCGGCGGCATGAACGCCTGGCCCCCCGGCGCGGGCCTCCCCTTCCCCGTGATGAACAACCTCTCGGGCGCGACCGCCGCGCTGCTCGAGGTCGACCCCGGCAGCGCGTACGACGGCCACTTCGTCGCCTTCCGCGACCGCGAGCTCAACGAGCGCGTGCTGCGCTTCCTCGCCACCGCGGCGCAGGGCGCGGCGGTCATCCGCTGAGCTCGACCGACGCCTCCACCCCGAGCACGTCGACCACCCGCACCACCACCCTGCCCGCCGCCGTCACCGTCACGCTCGTCGGCAGCGCCGCCTTCGGCGCCCGCTGCACGACGTGCCGCGCGCGAAACACCTCGCCGTCGTGGTCGGGATCGACCAGCCAGTAGTCGACCCACGACGACCAGTGCGCGACCGCGGGCAGCCCGCTCTCGGCGATGGCGTCGACCTCCAGACCCGTGAGCGTCACGGTCACCGCGTCGCGCTCCGCGGTGCGGGTCGCGAGCGCGCGGCGAGTCACCGGGCGCGTCGCGGGCGCCACCGTCGCGAGCGCCCACGGGTGGGTCGTCGCCGTGCCCACGAGGCGGCGCCGCGTGGTCGCGATGGCCGCGTCGCCGACGTCGATCGCCACCCAGCGGCGCCCGAGCTTCGCGGCGACGGCGGCGGTGGTGCCGCTGCCGCTGAAGCAGTCGAGCACGCGGTCGCCGGGGCGCGTCGCCCAGCGCACGATGCGCGCGAGCAGCCCCTCGGGCTTCTGCGTGTCGTAGCCCATGTCCTCGCTCTTGGGGCAGTGCCGCAGGGGGCGCACCTCGGCGTCGTCCCAGAGCACGTCGATGGGCTGGTCTTTGTACCAGCGGCCGTCGTCGCCTTTACGGAGGAAGTATTTGATCGCCACGCGCCCCGAGGCCGCGTCGTGCACCCGGCCCTCGGCGCGCAGCCGCGCGATGCTCGCGTCGGTGTAGTCGCCCCGCGGCGCCGTCGTGAACCAGAGCGCGCGGTCGGGGTCCCACTTGGCGCCGGCGGGCTGTCCGCGGGCGTCGAGCGCGACCGGGTCGCTGCGCCGCGGGGCCTCGCCGCGGAAGAGGGCGCCCGCCGTCTTCGAGTACACGAGGATGGTGTCGAGGGTGCGCCCGAGCTGCCGCGACGCCGCCTGCCGGCCCAGGTTGGGCGCGCGCCGCCACGCGATCTCGTTGCGGAAGCACGCCGGCCCGAAGCGCTCGTCGAGGAGCACGCGCAGGTAGGCGTTCGCGCGCCAGTCGCAGTGCACGAAGATCACCCCGTCGTCGGCGAGCAGGTCGCGCAGCAGCGCGAGCGTGTCGGACATGAACGCGAGGTACGCGTCGATGCCGACGCCCCAGGTGTCGCGGTAGGCGTGGCGCTTGATCTCCGCGCCGTCGTCGAGCCGGCGCGTCGACTGGAAGCTGCTCCCGGTGTCGAAGGGCGGGTCGATGTAGACCGCGTGCACGCGGCCGGCGAGGGTGGGCAGGAGGCTGGCGAGCGCGACGCAGCGGTCGCCCGCGACGAGCAGGTCGGGCTCGCCGGGCGCGTCGCCGTGGCGCTCGCGGAGGGCGATGGGCGCCGGGTCGCGCGCGGGCTCGACCCGCTTGCCGTCGAGGTATTTGCCGCGCCAGACGAGCTCGGTCATCGGCCCAGGCGGTGCTCCGGCGCGGTCAGATCTTCACGGAGAGGAAGAGCTTCGTCAGGAAGAAGTCGGCCACGAGGACCGCGATGGCGCAGGCGACGACGGTGCGCGTGGTCGAGCGCCCCACCCCCTCGGTGCCGCCGCGGGTCTGGATGCCGTAGTAGCAGCCGATGACCGCGATGGTGACGCCGAAGAAGGGCGACTTGCCCACGCCGGACATGAAGTCCTGCATGTTGATCGACTCGAGCGCCGTGCGGAAGAAGAAGCCCATCGGCGTGTCGAACTGGAGCTTCGCCACGCCCATCGCGCCGCAGAAGCCGACGACGTCGGCGAAGATGGTCAGCACCGGCATCAGGATCAGGCAGGCGATGAGCCGCGGCACGACGAGCTTCTTGATCGGGTCGGCGCCGAGCGCGCGGATGGCGTCGATCTGCTCGGTGACGGCCATCGAGCCCAGCTCGGCGGCCATGCCCGAGCCGATGCGCGAGCCCACGACGAGGGCCGTGAGCGCGGGGGCGAGCTCGCGGGTGATGGAGAGCCCGATGACGCGGCCGACGTAGTCGGTGGCGCCGAAGCGCTCGAGGCCGAAGGCGAACTGCACGGTCATGACCATGCCGACGAAGAGCGCCGTGAGCAGGGCGATGGTGACCGACTTCAGGCCGAGCGACTCGAGCTGGTAGATGATCTCCTTGAGCTCGAAGGGCCGCGCGAAGGTGGCGACGGTGGCGTCGCGCAGCAGCAGGGCCATGCCGCCGAGGTCGTCGAGCGACTGCTTGGAGTTCTCGATGAAGCGCTGCCACGGGGTGATGGGCGGCGGCGGCGCGACCATGGTGGGCCGCGGGGGCGTGAGCGAGGGCCGGCCGTCGGGGAACATCGACGCGCGATCGACGTGGGCGCCGGGGTGCTGCGGGGGTGCGGTGGCGGCCATGCTCGGGGGGTCTTAGGGCTGGAGGGGCGAGTGCACGGTGCGGAAGCCGCGCACGAAGGCGGCGAAGGCCGGGCGGCCGGACTCGAAGCGCTCGGGCGGCGCGACGAAGCCGAGGTCGTACACGCAGCCGTCCTTCTTCATCACGTAGAGTTCGAGCGAGCGGGGAACGCCGTCAAGGCGCGCGTTGACGACCACGTGCCGGGCCTCGCGGTTGTCGAAGGGGACGGTCTCCTCCAGCACGGTCTCGCGCTGCGTGAAGCCGATGAGCAGGTGCTGCACCAGCGAGGGGAGCGGCGCGTCCATCGAGCGCTCGCAGGTGTGGTCGACGTGGGCGACGCCGTGCGAGACCTCGTCGAACCACGCGGCGTCGTTCGACTCGACCGCGACCGCCCGCCACGACGGCGCCACCGGGCCGAAGGCGTAGCGGAGTTCGCCCGCGCTCACCTCGTTGCCCTGCACCCGCACCCCCGAACCCGAGCACGCGGCGCCCGTAGCCACCGCGAGAAATACCAACAGCTGCCTCGACACGGGGCGGACCATAGCCGCAACCGACGGGGGCGCGCCAACGGGGACCGAGAGGATTCGTTGACGCGAGAGAATGCCGCTCGCTACGATGGAATGGCGCATGTCGATCCCACCGCAGGGCCACCTGCACGACCAATTGCTGGCGGAGGGGCTCGTCACCCCCGACCAGCTCGAGGTGGTGCTCCACCGCGTCCGCAACGACGGGTCGCGCATCGAGGACGTCCTCATCGAGAGCGGCGCCATCTCCGAGGCCGACCTGCTGAAGTTTCTCGCGAAGCTGTACCGCACGCGCTTCGTCGCGACGAACAAGCTCGCCCGCGCCGAGGTCGACCGCGGCCTGCTCGAGGTGATCGACCGCCGCCTCGCCGAGGAGTACCAGGTCTTCCCGGTGCTCTTCGACCCGGCGAGCGGCACCCTCTCGGTGGTCTCCCCCGACGCGGGCGACCCCTCGGTCGCGGCCGCCGTGCAGCAGGCCTCCCTGGCCCGCGACGTGCGCGTCTACGTCGCCCGCCCCGCCGCGGTGCGCGCGGCCATCCTCAAGCACTACGCCGGGGAGCTCTACGCCTTCGCGCAGGTCGATACGACCGGGCGCGAGCAGTACCTCTCGATGATCGACCTCTACGCCCAGCACACCGTGCAGGGCCCGCCCCCGCCGAGCTCCGCCCCGGCGTCGGCGAACACCGAGCGCCGCGAGCGCATCCTCTCCGACAGCGACGTCGCCCGCGCCCCCGCCCGGCTGGCCGCGCACACCGCGTCGCGCGGCTCCTTCCTCGAGCTCGCCACGGTGCTGGTCTCGCTGCTCGAGAACAACCGCGGCGAGCTGCGCGGCCACTCGCCGCTCGTGTCGCGCTGGATGCGCAAGCTGGCCGAGCGCATCCGCCTCGCCCCCGAGGAGGTGCACGCGCTGGTGCTCGCCGCGCTGCTGCACGACGTCGGCAAGGCGGCCACGTACCACCTCACGGCGCTCAACGTGGCGATGTTCGACAACCACCGCGTGGCCGCGCAGAAGACCTTCCAGACCGCGGTGAAGATCTTCGAGGCGGTGCCCCTCGAGCCGACCACCGTGACGACGCTCTCGACGATGTACGAGCGCTTCGACGGGCAGGGCTTCCCCGACGGGCTCGCGGGCAAGGAGATCCCGCTCGGGGCGCGCATCCTCGCGGTGGTCGACACCTACGCCGACCTCACGCAGAACCCCAACAACCCCTACCGCCGCCAGCTCGCCGCCCCGGAGGCCTGCGACGTGCTCGACCGCCACAAGGGGACGGTCTTCGACCGCAACCTCGTCGACCTGCTGCGCCAGGTGGTGACCGGCGACGACCTGCGCGCCAAGCTGCTCTCCGAGCGCACCGTGGTGCTGCTCATCGACCCCGACCCCGAGGAGAGCACGGTGCTCGAGCTGCGCATGGTCGAGGAGGGCTTCGAGGTGCACCTCGCGCGCAACGTCGAGGAGGCCCAGGGGGTGCTCAGCCGCGGCTCGGTCGAGGTCGTGATCTCCGAGACCGACCTGGAGACGACCTCGGGGCTCGACCTGCTCGCGACGATGCGCGGGGCCGGTTCGAAGGCGCCGTGGGTGTTCCTGACGCGCGACCAGCGGCGCGAGGCGATCGCGCGGGCCTTCGAGCTGGGCGCCAGCGACTACGTGCTCAAGCCGGCCTCGCCCGAGGTGCTCATCCCGAAGGTGAAGCAGCTCCTGGCGCAGCGGCAGGCGCGCTCGCCGCGGGGCGTGTCGGGCTCGCTCGCCGAGCTGGCGCTCACCGACGTGGTGCAGGTGCTCTCGCAGGGCCGCAAGACGGGCCAGCTCAGCATCCGCAACGGGTCGGAGAGCGGCGAGGTGCACTTCCTCGACGGCGCCGTGGTCAACGCGCTCTGGCAAAACCTGCGCGGCGAGGACGCCTTCTTCGCGATGCTCGGGCTGTCGACCGGCGAGTTCGCGCTCGACCCGACCTTCCGCCCGTCGTCGCAGGCCATCAGCAGCAACGTCGAGGCGCTGATGCTCGAGGGCATGCGCCGGCTCGACGAGGCGCGGGGCTAGCGCGATGGCCGCGACCGCGCCCGACGACATCCGCGTCACGATGGACCGCTTCCTGGTCGCCACCTACGACGAGCAGCGGGCCCACGGGCACGCCACGCGGGTGGGGCTCGACACCCTCGCCGCGTCGCTGGCGGTCACGCCCGCGCTGATCGAGAAGATCGCCCAGTACCTCGAGCGCGAGGGTCTGCTGGAGTTCGAGCAGGACCTCGTCGACCTGACGGTGGAAGGCATCCTGCGGGCGGAGTCGATCGCGCGCGACGCCGCCCGCAAGCCCGACCCGACGGCGCCCTAGACGTGCACCTCCCGGCGGGCCGCCAGGAGGTTCACGCAGAGCAGCATCACCGCCGCGCCGACGCCCGAGAAGAGCACGCCCTGGAAGGTGAGCGCGTCTTCGATGCGAGCGCCGCCGGGCCCGGCGAGGCGCGCGACGAAGCCGCCGATCACCGAGCCGACGATGCTCACCGCGATGTTGGCCGGCATGTTGTTCTCGGCGCCGTCGGTGTCGAGGAGGAGGCTGGCGATCCAGCCGACGAAGGCACCCAGGGTGACCCATACGATCGTGGCAACCATGGCAACGCTCCTTGTGGTTCGAGCGGTCGCGCCTGCGGTCGATTCGCGCGACTCCAGGAGGTCCCTGCCACGCAGAGGGGCGGTCGACCAGGGGGGCGATGTCGCCCGATCGCGGCCCCGCCGGCTTGCGGTCGTTGGCACCCGCGCGCAGGTGCTGTAGCCACTGTGCACCGCAACCCCGTCGCCCTGGAGCCGAGACACGCCGTGACCACCCCCATCGCCCCCGCCGCCGCGAACGAGATCACCACGCTCGCGGTCAACACGATGAAGTTCCTCGCGATCGACGCCATCGAGGCCGCGAAGAGCGGGCACCCGGGGCTCCCGATGGGGGCCGCCGACGTCGCGTACGTGCTCTGGGCGCGCTACCTCCGGCACGACCCGAAGAACCCCCACTGGCGCGACCGCGACCGCTTCATCCTCTCCCCCGGCCACGGCTCGATGCTGCTCTACGGGCTGCTCCACCTCGCCGGCTACGACCTCCCCCTCGACGAGCTCAAGCACTTCCGCCAGTGGGACTCCAAGACCCCCGGGCACCCCGAGGTGCACCTCACGCCCGGCGTCGAGGTCACCACCGGGCCGCTCGGCCAGGGCTTCGCCAACGGCGTCGGCATGGCCCTCGCGGCGAAGATGGCCCAGGCCCGCCTGCCCGGCCTCTTCGACCACCACATCTGGGCGCTGGTCTCCGACGGCGACGTGATGGAGGGCGTCTCGTACGAGGCCGCCTCGATCGCGGGTCACCTCAAGCTCGGCAACCTCACGTACATCTACGACGCCAACAACATCACCCTCGACGGCAGGCTCGACGAGGCCTTCGACGAGGACGTCGCGAAGCGCTTCGAGGCCGCCGGCTGGCGCACCGAGACCATCGACGGCCACGACCACGCGCAGATCGCCGCCGCCTACGACGCCGCGCTCGCGCAGTCGGAGAAGCCGACGCTCATCATCGCGCGCACGCACATCGGCCACGGCGCGCCGAACAAGCACGACACCCACAAGGTGCACGGCGAGCCGCTCGGCAAGGACGAGGCCCTCGCCACCCGCAAGGCCCTCGGCTGGCCCGAGGAGACCTTCGTCGTGCCCGGCGCGGTGCGCGCCCACTTCGCCGACCGCGCGAAGGTGATGGCCGACGCCCGCGCGCAGTGGGAGGGCCACGAGCAGGCCTGGCTCGCGGCGCACCCCGAGCTCGCCGACCTCTACCGCAAGCTCTGCGATCGGACGGCGCCCGACGACCTGCTGGAGACCCTGCTCGCGAAGCTCCCGCCGACCAACGACGCCACCCGCGCCCTCGCCGGGACCATCGAGCAGATGGTCGCCGCGGCGATGCCCTCCCTCGTCGGCGGCGACGCCGACCTCGGCGGCTCGACCAAGACCCCGATCAAGGACTCCGCCAAGGTCACCGCCGCGGACTTCACGGGCCGCAACCTGCGCTTCGGCATCCGCGAGCACGCGATGGGGTCGATCGCCAACGGCATCTCCCTCTACGGACTCTTCGTCCCCTTCACGGCGACCTTCCTCACCTTCTCGGACTACATGCGCCCGCCCATCCGGCTCGCGGGCCTGAGCAACGTCCCCGTCGTGCACGTCTTCACGCACGACTCGGTCTTCCTCGGCGAGGACGGCCCGACGCACCAGTCGGTCGAGCACGTGAGCGCGCTGCGGCTCATCCCCAACGTCGACGTGTGGCGCCCGGCCGACAGCGCCGAGTGCGCGGCGGCGTGGGCGGCCGCCGCGACCCGGCGCGACGGGCCGACCGAGCTCGTGCTCTCGCGGCAGAAGGTGGAGGTGCTGCCGGGCGACCCGACCGGGCGCGGGCGGGCGGCGGCGCGCGGCGGCTACGTGCTCGTGCGCGAGGAGGGCGGCGACGCGCAGGTGGTGATCCTGTCGACGGGCAGCGAGGTGTCGGTGGCGGTCGAGGCCGCGCGGCGCCTGCACGCCGAAGACGGGCGGCGCGTGCGCGTCGTCTCGATGCCCTGCCTCGAGGTCTTCGCGCGGCAGGATCCGTCGTACCGCGAGGAGGTGCTCGGTCCGGCCGGCGCGCGGCGCGCGAGCTTCGAGGCGGGCCGCACGGGCCTCTGGTGGCGCTACCTCGGCCTCGACGGGCTCGCGCTCGGGGTCGACACCTTCGGCGCCTCGGCGCCCGGCCCGGTGCTCGGCGACAAGTACGGCCTCACCGCCGACCACGTCACCGCCAACCTCCGGAAGTGGCTGCGCGGCAGCTGATCGAGCGCGCGACCTCGCGGGGCCCCACACCCCGCGAGGGACGACCCCGCGGGTAGGGCCGAGGGTCAGCCCGGTCCGTCGTCGACGTCGGCGCGATCGGCGTCGACGAAGCCCGCGTCGGTCAACGCCGTGCCCGCGTCGATCGGCGCGTCGACGGGCGCGTCGGCCCGCGCGTCGTTCGCGGCGGGGACGTCGGGGGTGTCGGGGGTCGCGGGCACGTCGGGGCTCGCGGGCACGTCGGGGCTCGGAGGCACGTCGGGGCTCGCGGGCACGTCGGGCCTCGCGGGCACGTCGGGCGCCGCGGGCACGTCGG
>JAQBQI010000807.1 GCA_028287085.1 Myxococcaceae bacterium | reverse complement strand
CGCCCGCACGCCCGCCGCGCGCACCGCGGGCAGCTCGTCGAGCGGCGCCGTGTGCACCAGCAGCCGCGTGGGCTCGGCCGTCGGGTCGTCGAGGCGCCGCAGCGTGAAGCCCAGCGCCGCGGCGGGCGGCAGGCGCCCGTCGGGGTCGGTCAGCCGCTGCACCAGCGTGAGCTCGGCGCGAATCAGCGTGGCGGCCTGGTGGGTCCAGCGCGCGAGCTCGACGCGCCCGACGGGGTCGGCCGCGAAGAGGCACCAGTGGGTCTCCGGGTTCATCGCCCGCGAGACTACCCGCTGCCCGCCGACGCGGCGCTTCCACCGTGCCGCCCTTGCCCCGTAGTATCCGCGCGCATGTCCACGAAGCTCGCTGACCGCCTCTCCGTCGTCGTCCCCTCGGCCACCCTCGCCATCAACGCCCGCGCGCAGGAACTCCGCGCCAGGGGCGTCGACATCATCTCCTTCGGCGCCGGCGAGCCCGACTTCGACACGCCCAACAACATCCGCGACGCGGGCATCGCCGCGATCTCCGCGGGCAAGACCCGCTACACCGCCGTGTCGGGCATCGCCGAGCTCCGCGCGGCCATCGCCGAGCGCTCGACCCGCGAGCGCGGCGTCGCGGCCAGCGCCGCCAACGTGGTCGTCACCGTCGGCGCCAAGGGCGCCCTCTTCAACCTCGCCCTCAGCCTCTTCGAGCCCGGCGACGAGGTGATCATCCCCGCGCCCTACTGGGTCAGCTACCCCGAGCAGGTGCGCCTGGTCGGGGCCACGCCGATCTTCGTCCCGAGCACCCTCGAGCGCGGCTGGAAGCTCGACCCGAACGACCTCGCGCGCGCCCTCACCCCGAAGACCAAGGCCTTCATTCTCTGCACGCCGAGCAACCCCACGGGCGCCGCGTACACGCCCGCCGAGCTCGAGGCCCTCGCCGACGTGCTCCGCCCGCACGACTGCTGGATCGTCCTCGACGAGATCTACGGCTCCCTCGTCTACGACGGCTTCGAGCAGCGCTCGATGCTCTCGATCGCGCCCGACCTCGCGCCCCGCGTCGTGATCATCGACGGCGTCAGCAAGACCTTCGCGATGACCGGCTGGCGCGTCGGCTGGAGCATCGCCCCCATCGCCCTCTCCAAGGCCATGGACATGGTGCAGTCGCAGGGCGCCACCAGCACCGCGACGCCCGCGCAGTGGGCCGCGCTCGAGGCGCTCCGCGCGCCCGCCCTGGAGTTCGAGGAGATGCGCTCGCTCTTCCAGCTCCGCCGCGACCGCCTCGTGGCGGGCCTGCGCGAGATCCCCGGCGTGCGCTGCGGCGTGCCCGAGGGCGCCTTCTACGCCTTCTGCGACATCAACGAGTGGATCGGCCGGCGCACCCCCGACGGGACCGTGCTCACCGACGACGCCGCCGTCGCCGCGTGGCTGCTCGACAAGGCCCACGTGGCGGTGGTCCCGGGCGCGGCCTTCGGAGCGCCGGGCCACATGCGCCTCTCCTACGCCGTCAGCGTCGAGAACATCGACAAGGCCCTCGCCCGCATCGGCGACGCCGTCGCGCTGCTCGAATAGTCAGCCGATGACGGCCCGCCCCGCCCTGCTCCTCGCGCTGCTCGCCCTCGCCGCCTGCAAGCGCACCCCGGCGCACCCCGACGCGGGCACCCGCTCCGCCAGCCACACCCCCGCCGCGCCGCTCGCCCCGAGCGGCGACGACGCGCCCATCTACCGGGTCGACCCCTCGGTGCTCGACCACCCCGGCACCCTCTCCGGCACCGTGCGCTGGAACGGCTCTCCCCCCGCGGTCGCCCCCACCCCGGTTCCTGTCAGCGGCAACCCCGACCTGTGCGGCGCGACGCAGGTCGACCCCACCCTCGTCGTCGCGGCCGACGGCGGTGTGGCCAACGCCGTGCTCTGGCTCTCGGACATCGCGCGCGGCGCGGCCCCCGACCTCGCGCCGGTGACCATCGACCAGCGCAACTGCCGCTACGAGCCGCACGTGGTGGCGCTGCCCCTCGGCGCCGAGGTGCGCTTCGGCAACGGCGACCACGGGCTGATGCACAACGTCCACGCGTATTACGGCTACGACGACGACGACAACTGGTTCAACCAGGCCTCGCCGCACGGGGTCACCGTCGCCAAGCGCCTGCAGCGCGCGGGCGTCGCGCGGCTCATCTGCGACGCGGGCCACACCTGGATGCTCGCGTACGTGCACGGCTTCACGCACCCCTACTTCGCGGTCACCGACGCGGCGGGGCGCTACGCGCTGCGGGCGGTTCCGCCGGGTCGCTACACGCTGCGCTTCTGGCACGAGGGCTGGAGCCGCCGCGCCATGGAAGGCACGCGCCCGCGCTTCTCCCCGGCGGTCGAGACCTCGGTGGTCGTCGACGTGCCCGCGGGCGCCGCGGTGACGAAGGACTTCTCCCTCGGCGCCGACGCCGTGGCGACGGCGCGCTGAGGCGACGATGGCGCGCGTCCTGATCGCGATGGCCCAGCAGGACGCCGACCCGAGCGAGGTCGCGATCCCCTGGAAGGTGCTCACGGCGCTGGGTCACGCGGTGAGCTTCGCGACGCCCGACGGCGCGCGCGCCGACGCCGACGAGCTGATGCTCACGGGCGAGGGGCTCGACCCGTGGGGCTTCGTCCCGGGGCTGAAGAAGCTCACGGCGGCGGGTCGCATCCTCGCGGCCAACGCCGACGCCCGCGCGGCCTACGCGGCGCTGGCGCGCGACCCGGCCTTCGCCGCGCCCCGGCGCTTCGACGCGCTGTCGGTCGACGACTGCGACGCCCTGGTGCTGCCCGGCGGGCACCGCGCGCGGGGCATGCGCCCGTACCTCGAGAACCGCGCGTTGCAGGGCTTCGTCGCGGCGATGTTCGCGGCCGACAAGCCGGTGGGCGCGATCTGCCACGGCGTGCTGGTGGCGGCGCGCGCCGTGTCGCCCGCGACGGGCCGCTCGGTGCTCTACGGGCGCCAGACGACCTCGCTCACCTGGGCCCAGGAGGGCCTCGCCTGGACGCTCGGTCGCGTGCTGCGCTTCTGGGACGGGGATTACTACCGCACGTATGTCGAGGGACCGGGCGACGCGCCGCGCTCGAAGGGCGTCGAGGCCGAGGTGACGGCGCGGCTGGCCTCGCCGCGCGACTACCGCGACGTCCCGGCCGACGCGCCCGACCGTCGGCGCAAGACCGACGGGCTGCACCGCGACACGGCGACCGACGCGCGGCCGGCCTTCGTGGTGCGCGACGGGCGCTACGTGTCGGCGCGCTGGCCGGGCGACGCGTACACCTTCGCGAAGACTCTGGCGGAGGTCATCGCCGAGGCGGTCTGAGTCGCGCGCCCGCTCGCCTTCGCCTTCGCGCCGACGACGACCAGGCCGAGCCGCCGGGGGAGAAGAACCGGGCGCCGCGACGCCGCCTCACCGCTCCTTCAGGTCGACCGCCAGCAGCGCCAGCGGCGCCGCGAGCCCGCCCAGCAGCTCGGCCCGGTGCCGCGCCACGGCCGCGCGCGCGGCG
>JAQBQI010000749.1 GCA_028287085.1 Myxococcaceae bacterium | reverse complement strand
GCCGGCATCGACACCGGCGTGGTGACCCGGTGGCGGATGTCGAGCGACCGCATCGCGGCCTCGTCGAGGCTACGGGCCGACGAGGTCGCCAGGATGATCGCGGGCCGCGTCGGGCGGGATTGCAGGGCCGCCGCCACCGCCGGGCCGTCCATGACGGGCATGCGGTCGTCGAGCAGCATCACGGCGAAGGGCTCGCGCGCGGCCTCGGCGCGGTCGACCGCCGCGAGCGCCGCGGGCCCGGAGTCGGCGAGCGACACCGTCGCGCCCCAGCCCTCGAGCACCTGCCCGTACATCCGCCGGTTGGCGGCGTTGTCGTCGACCGCGAGCACGCGGAGGCCCTGGAGCGGGCGCGGCTGCTCGGCGGCGCGGGCGCCCGCGACGACGCCGAAGCGCCCGGTCATGACGAAGGTGCTGCCGACCCCGGGGGCGCTCTGCACCGCGATGCGGCCGCCCATCAGGCCCGCGAGCCGCGCGGCGATGGTGAGCCCGAGGCCGGTGCCGCCGAACTGCCGCGTGATCGACGAGTCGGCCTGGGCGAAGGCCTCGAAGATGCTGGCCTGCTTCTCCAGCGGGATGCCCGGGCCCGTGTCGCGCACCGTGAAGGCGAGCGTCGCGTCGTCGCCCTCGCGCGCGGCGAGCGAGACCTCGACCGAGACCTCCCCCCGGCCGGTGAACTTGATCGCGTTGCCGAGGAGGTTGAGCAGCACCTGGCGCAGTCGGCCGGGGTCGCCCTCGAGCCTGGCGGGCACCGCGGGGGCGACGTTGCAGGTGAGCTCGAGGCCCTTCTGGTGGGCGCGCATCGCGATCGTGCGGCACGCGTCGGTGACGCAGTCGCGCAGCGAGAACTCGACGCGCTCGAGCGCCAGCTTGTCGGCCTCGATCTTCGAGAAATCGAGGATGTCGTTGATGATCGCGAGGAGCGAGTCGCCCGACGAGCGCACCATGTTGAGGTACTCGCGCTGCTCGTCGGTGAGGTCGGTGTCGAGGGCGAGCTCGGTCATGCCGAGGATGCCGTTCATGGGCGTGCGGATCTCGTGGCTCATGTTGGCCAGGAACTCGCTCTTGGCCCGGCTCGCGGCCTCGGCCTCCTCCTTGGCGCGGATGATCTCCTCGGCCGCCCGGCGGCGCTCGGTGACGTCGGTGAGGGTGCCCACCATGCGCGTCGCGCGGCCGCCCGGGTCGCGGGAGAAGACCTTGCCGCACACGAGCACCCAGCGCCACGCGCCGCCGCCCGTGAGCACGCGCATCTCCTGCTCGAGGCGCTCGCCGCGGCCGCGCAGCTGCTCGCGCAGGGCCTCGAGCGCGGCGGCGCGGTCGTCGGGGTGCAGCAGCACGAGCCACGAGCCGAGGTCGGGGGTGGCCCGCTCGGGGGGCCAGTCGAGCATCTCGGCGCAGCGGGGGCTGGTGTAGAGCTCGCCGGTGTCCAGGGCCCAGTCCCAGAGGCCCTCGTTGGTGCTGGCGATCGCGAGCTGGAGGCGCTCCTCGCGCCGGCGCACGGTGAGCCGCTCGTGCACGAGCTGGCCGACCATGGCGGTGAGGGCGACCGCGTCGTCGGCGCCGGGCTGGTCGGTCGGCGGGGCGACGAGCGTGGCGAGGGTCTGGCGCAGCGAGGCGAGCAGGCGCGCGTTGCGCTCCGCGTCGCGGCGGAGCGCGTCGTTGGCCGCGCTGGTCTCGTCGACGCCCGGCGAGCGGTCGGGGCGCGCGGCTCGCAGCGCGTGGTCGAGGTCCGCCCCGCCGCGAACCGGGATCTGCTGGGTCTTCATGGGCGTAGGGTGGTCCTGGCGGTCGTCGGGCTCCGGGCGTGAGCCCGGGGGCGGGTAACGGTCCGCCGAGCGTTCATCGGCCGTGATGGACGTCTCCTGAAGGGCGGAGGGCGCGGATTGTTCCCGGGCACCACCCGCGGCCAAACTCCCCCTGCCGCTTGCGCGTCTGTTTCGAGACTGTTGCCCGCGTGGGATAGTCCTCGCCGCCGTGAGCCAGACCCCCCGCGTGCTGATCGTCGAAGACGAGCCCGACCTGGTTCGACTGCTGGAGTTCAACCTCCAGCAGGCGGGCTTCGAGCCCCGCGCGGTGGGCCGCGCCACCGAGGCCCTGAAGCTCGTCACCACCTTCAGCCCCGACGTCGTGCTGCTCGACCTGATGCTGCCCGACGGGTCGGGCACCGAGGTCTGCCGCGCCCTCAAGACGGGCCCCGCCACCAGGCACATCCCGGTGATCATGGTCACCGCGCGCGGCGAGGAGATCGACCGCGTCGTGGGCTTCGAGCTCGGCGCCGACGACTACGTCACCAAGCCCTTCAGCGTGCGCGAGCTCATCCTCCGCATCCGCGCGGTGCTGCGCCGCAGCGACGTCGAGGGCACCACGGAGGACGTCATCACCTTCGGCCGCCTGCGCGTCGACCGCACCGCGCACCGCATCTACGTCGACGCCGCCGAGGTGGTGCTCACGGCGCTGGAGTTCCGCCTGCTGTCGACGCTCATCGAGCGGCGCAACCGGGTGCAGAGCCGCGACACCCTGCTCGCCGACGTCTGGGGGCTGCAGATGCACGTCGAGACGCGCACCGTCGACACGCACATCAAGCGCCTGCGCGAGAAGCTCGGCGCCGCGGGCGACTACATCCACACGGTGCGCGGCGTCGGCTACCGCTTCGCCTCCGACCCCGGCGACCCCGGCGGCTGATCGCCCCCCAACCCCATGGCGCGCGGCGCACGCACCCCCCGGCGCTTCTCCTTCGGGCTGCGCGCCCGGCTCCTGCTCATCTCCATCCTGCTCGTCGCGGTGGGGCTCGCGCTCGCGCAGTGGTTCATCTCCTCGGCCCTCGACCGCAACCTGCGCGCCCGCGCGCAGGAGCAGCGCCTCACCGAGTCGGCGCTCATCGCCGCCACCGTGCGCGCCCTCGGCACCTGGGACACCGCCGCGGCCGACCCCCTCGTGCGCGCCCTCGCCGACCGCGTACACGACCGCGTCACCCTCGTCGCGCCCGACGGCCGCGTGGTCGCCGACTCCGCGGTGCCGCTCGCGCGCATTCCCCTGCTGGCCAACCACGGCGGTCGTCCGGAGATCGTCGCCGCGCACCGCACCGGCCGCGGGGTCGCGCAGCGGCAGAGCGTGACCGTGCACCGCGACCTCACCTACGCCGCCACCATCATCGACGGGCCGGGCGGCGAGTGGGTGCTGCGCGTCGCCGTCTCGACCGCGCGCGAGGCGGTGCTGCGCGCGGCCGTGTGGCGGCTGCTCGCCGTCGGCGGCGCGCTCGGGCTC
>JAQBQI010000543.1 GCA_028287085.1 Myxococcaceae bacterium | reverse complement strand
GAGAAGGACCAGCCATGGCGCACCTCAAGTGGGGTTCTTTATCTCGCACCCCGTGGCGGACTGCGGGCGCGAAGCGCCGCTGATTCTGCGCTCCCGTTCGCAGTCCTCGCAGCGTAGCACCGGGGCGGTCGTGGGATGAGAGCGAGTGCCGTCAGGAGGACGGTGCGAGGGGGGCGCGCGGCCAGCGCGTGCGAGGCGATTGCGACCGCAAGGCCCGCAGGCGAGCCCGCTCCCGCTCATCGGCCCAGAGCACCCAGCGCCCGCACGCTCGGTCGGACGCCACCTTGCGCGCCCGGACCCAGCCGCGTTGCACCCACGAGTGGAGGGTAATCGAGGGCATCCCGAGTTCGGTCGCGAGCGCGGTGAGCGTCCATTCGTCGGGGCGCGCCGTCGCTGGCACCGCGCGAGGCGTCGCGACACTCCCCTCGCGCCCTCGCGCTCGGAGCGACGACACCATCGACTCGTTGAAGGTCGCGCGCCGCTTCGCTGGACGCCACCCCTCGGCGTTCAGTCGTTCGGCGACCTGCGCGTTCGTGAGGCCGTCGTCGCGCAGGGCGCCCACCCGCGCCAGCAGGTCCGCGTAGTAGCTCAGCTGCGAGAGCTTCCCGACGGGGCGCGCGAGGGTCGTCTCGGTGCGGTGCCCGCCGACCCACGTCACCGCCAGCGCCACGCGCTCGCTCTCCCCTTCGACCGTCACGCGCACCGCCTCGACGAGCTGGCGCACGACCGTCTTGCGCTGCTCGACCGTCGTGCTCGGCGCGCGCCACAGCGCGGGCAGGTCGGCGGCGAGGCCGCGGATCGCGTCGCGCTCCTGGGTGCTCAACGTCGCGGGCCGCTCGGCGCCGAAGCGCCGGTAGTCCTCCTGCACGCGCACCTGCGACGCGAGGCACTCCTCGAGTTGGCGCTCGAGCGTGCGGGCGACCAGGCGGTTCTCGGGCTCGACGGCGTTGTACTGGCGGCGGCTCCGATCGACCTCGTACTGCGCGCGCTCCAGCCGCTGCTGCCACAGCCGCTCGAGGCGCGCCCGCTCGCCGTCCAGGTCCGCGGCGACGGCGAGGCTGACCTCCAGCGCGGCGGGCTCGAGCGCGCCGAGCAGCAGCGCCTCGACGGCCGCATCGACGCTCCGGGCGGCGAGCGACTGGCACGACGGCCCGGCGTACGTCGTCGCCTCCTGCACGCAGCTGTAGCGGGCGTACCCGCCGTTGTAGAGCGCGACCATCCGGTGGCCGCAGCGCCCGCAGCGGATCATCCCCGAGAGCAGCGAGGCGCCCTTGCGGACGCTGCCGCGGGAGGCCTGGGAGTTGGCCGCCAGCTGCGCGCGGTTGGCCTCGAAGCGCTCCCAGGAGATGTACGCCGGGAGCCGATCGCGCAGGCACACCGACCAGTCGTCCGGCGCGGTGACCTTGCGCCCGGTCGCCGGCCGCCCCGGCTTGCGGGAGCGCGGGTCGGTGTGCCGCCGGCCCCAGACGTACGCCCCGGCGTAGGCCGGGTTGTGGAGCATGTCCTGGAGCGTCATGCGGTTGGGGCGCACCCAGCGCAGCTCGCCCTTGTCGGGCCCGCTGCGCACGCGCATCGGCATGCGGACGCCGTGCTCGACGAGGTAGCAGAGCACGCCGTTGAGCGTGCCGCGCCGCTCGAACTGATCGAAGACCATCTCCACGACGCCCCGCGCCTGCTCGTCGGGGTCCTGCACCACCTCGCCCGACGGCCGTCGCACGTAGCCGACGGGCAGGAGCATCCCCAACTCGCCGCGCGCCGCCTTGGCGTCCCGGCCGGCGAGCATGCGCTGCTTGAGCACGTGCAGCTCCGCCTCGCTCATCGTGCCCTTGAGGCCGAGCAGCAGGCGGTCGTTGAAGTGCGACGGGTCGTAGACGCCGTCGAGGTCGCTGATCAGCGTGCCGAAGAGGGCGCAGACCTCGAGCAACTGGTGCCAGTCGCGGCAACTGCGCGCGAGCCGCGACATCTCGACGCCGAGGATGAGCCCGACGTGGTCGAGGCCCACCTCGGCCACCAACCGCTGGAAGCCCGGGCGGCCCTCGGCGCTCGCGCCGGAGCGCCCCTGGTCGTCGTCGATGACGAGCACGCGCTCGCTCGGCCAGCCGAGCGCGACGGCGCGCTCGCGGAGGCTGTACTGCAGTCGCGTGGACTCCTGGTGGTGGAGCAACTGCTGCGGGGTGGACTGGCGGACGTAGACCACCGCGAGGCGATCGAGGTGCCGCGGGCCGATCTTGGACGGCACCGCGAGCGTGTCAGCGAGCCGGGCACTCACGGCCGCCTCCGTCGGGCGCGCGCAGGCGCTGGAGCAGCATCGCGCAGAGCACCGTCAGCAGGCGCTGGCGCCGCGTCGTCGGCAGGGCGCTCCAGGTCAATGGAGGGGCTCGCCCCGACGGCAACGGCAGGAAGCGCGGTGGGGGCGGCGAACGGGGAGGTCGAGTGTCCATCCCGGAGTGTCAGCCAGCGGGACAGCGCGAGCAGGCCCGCGATGCCGATCACCGGCGCCGCGATCGGTCCCGGCGGACCCCCGCCCGACGTCCGCGGCGGCCCCGGGATAAAGAACCCCTCTTCAGGGGGTTTATGGGTGGACGATCGAGGACTTCCACATGGGCCTCAAGACGGGCTGCGCGATCGAGTCGCGGCAGCTCGAGAGCCGCCACGGGATCGAGAACTTCCTGTCGCTGGCGAGCGCGCAGGTCTGGCAGATGCTGTGGCTGCGGCACCAGGCACGGGCCGAGACGCCGGCGCCCGCGGCCGCGATCCTGTCCGACGGGCAGATCGAAGCCCTGACGAGTTTGTGCGCCGCGCTGCCGGCGAAGGCGGACGCCCAGCAGACCCTGATCGCGATCGCCAAGCTCGGCGGCTACTTCGGACGCAAGTCCGACGGGCCGCCCGGATGGCGGACGATCTGGAAGGGATTCCAGTACCTGACGACCTATGCCGAAGGGTTCGAGGCGGCGCGCAATGCCCTGAAAACGACCTTGCGCGCGACGTCATGAACATTCCGGGAAAGATCAGGGCTGAAGCCCGCGGCAACGATGGAGTCTCCAACGACCCGCTGAAAGCCCGCGAAGCGGGCTTTCGATGGAGGGCATCATCCGCCATCGTTGCCGCGGGCTTCAGCCCGTCGGCGCAGGCGGTGCGCAGGCACTCAGGGCATCGGGGGGTCGGGCTTGAGCGTCTGCTCCATGCCCGAGAAGTCGCGCGGCGCGGCGACGAGCACCGGGCAGCGCGCCGCCTCGACGAGCTTCTGCGCGACCGAGCCCAGGGCCAGGCGGCGCACGCCGGTGCGGCCGTGGGTGCCCACCACGATGAGCTCGACGTCGTAGTCGAGCGCCAGCTGGAACACCGTCTCGACCACGTCGCCCATGCGCACGTGGAGCGTGACGTCGATGGGGCGCTCGCCCACGCGGGCGGCGACGAACTCGCCGAGCTGCTTCGTCGCGGCTTCGAGCTCGTCGGTGTGGCGCGCGCTGATCGCGGCGCGCCCCGAGGTGTTGGTGTCGGGCACGACGTGCGCGACCTGGAGCGGCGCGTGTTTGTGGGCCTCGGCGAAGCGCATCGCGAGCGTGAGGGCGTTGTGGCCCGTCTCGTCGAACTGCACGCACACCAGGATCGGGTACGCCCCCGGCGCGTGCCTCGGCCAGTCGGGTCGGTTGACCTGGGGGAGATCGAGCGGGTCCATGTTGCTCACGGCGTATCCTCCGGTGAAGGGTCTGCGAGGCCCTCGTATCCTCGATCCCCGGGGGCCGCGGCGCCAGTGTCCCCCCCGATGCGGTCGGCGCTACCCGCGGTTCACGTTTTCGTGCGCGCGCTCGCCGCGGGCTCCCCGGGAGATGCCGCGGCCCTCGGGAGCTCAGCGCTCGGGGCAGGGACCGGTAAAGCGCTCGGGGACGCGGGAGAGCGCCCGCGCAAACCAGTCATCGACCCGCTGGTCGCGCACGTCGTCCGGGCAGTCGCAGCGGATCCGCGCGCAGAACCACTGCCCGAAGGCGCCGAGGGACCCTTCGCGCGACGGGTCGTCGGCGCGCGCCGCCGCCTCCCGCTCGGCGGGCAGCGCCCCGAACGTCGCTCGCAGGCGGCGCGCGTCCCACGGCGTGATCTCCAGCGGAAACTCCGTGACCACGACGGGAAACTGCCGCAACGCGTCCATGCACGCGACGCTGCGTCGGCCGTGGGGGTCGGGCGACCCGGCGGGCAGCGCGGTCAGGTCGGGCGGCGTCAGGTCGTGGCACCACTGCTCGACGACGCCGCCGTCGCGCGTGCGACGGAGCGCGTCGGGCCGCGAGAGGACCCGCACCACCTCGAGGCGGTAGCGCCCCGGGCGCGCGAGCGCGTCGCAGGCGTCGTTGAGGAGGTGGGTCTCGCGGTGGGTCCCTCCGGGCGCGAGTTCGACCGTGCCCCCTCCCCCGCCGCCGGCGCTGCCCCCGGCCACCGGGCGCCCGAGGTCGCAGAGGAGCGCGCCGCGCTCGTCCCACACCCGCCACGCGTACCGCATGGGCACGAGGCGCCCGAACCAGTCCCCTCCGAACGCGAAGCGCAGCGCGGCGGTCCCCGTGTTGCGCAGCTCCATCCGCACCAGGATCGGCTCGCCGACCGCGTAGACGAACCTCTCCGGGACGATCTGGCCCTCGACGGCCCCGCGCACGCGCCGCACCACCGCGGCCCCGGGCGGCGCGGCGTCGGGCGCGCTCG
>JAQBQI010000718.1 GCA_028287085.1 Myxococcaceae bacterium | reverse complement strand
ACGATGGCGACCGCGAAGCCCTCGCGGCCGAAGCGGCGCGCGACCGCGTCGGAGATGCCTGTACCGTGACCGCACACGAGAATGGTTGGCTTCATGCCGGGACTATCTCACGGGGTAGCGCTCACCCGCGCGGCGACGCCATCCAACGGTCGACGGCCTCCGCCCACGCGAGCTGCATCCACTCGCCCCAGACGCGCCACGCGCGCGACCGCGGGCCCTCCTCCACGACGAGGTCGACGTCGCTGCCGCGGCGCACGAGGCCCCACGCCGAGAGGACGCGGTTGCCCCCGTCGCGCAGCCCGTAGGCGAGCGCGAGCGCCTCGGCGCCGACGGGCAATCGCCGCAGCGCGACGGCGCGCGCGAGCTCGCCCGACGACCACGGGAGCGCGATCGACTCGCCGTCGAGCAGCGCCCGCGCGCAGAGCCCATCGGCGTCGTCGTCGAGCGAGAAGGCCGCTTCGCGCGGGCTCAGGCGGCGGTCGAGCTCGCGCTCGTTCCAGTCCCAGCGCGTGTCGGGGAAGACCCGCGGGTCGGCGAGGCGCGCGTCGGCGAGGCGGTCGAGGCGGCGGGTGACGTCGGCGTCGCGGGGCGGGGCGTCGTGGGCGGGACTCCAGCGCGCGCCGAGCCGCGCTTCGAGGCGCCAGGAGCACTCGTCGACGAAGACCCCCACGGGCGCGCCGCAGCGGCAGTGGAGGTTGGGGCGACCGAAGGGCGCGTAGCCGCAGCAGCCGAAGCCGCTGACCGCGAGCGAGGCGAGGGCGAGGTCGTGCGGGTGGACGTGTATCGGGTACGCCCCGGCCTCCCACGCGCCGCCCGACGCAACGGCGTCGACGCGGGCCCACGCGCCCTGCGGGACGCGGGGGTTCCAGCCGTCGGGCTCGACGAGGCGGGCGTCGGGCAGCGGAGAGACGGGCGCGGTGAGCGCCGCGTCGCAGCGCGGGCAGCGGAGGGTCGCGGGGGTGGTCGGGTCGTCGGGCATGGCGGGGGCCCTGGGCGCACGCGCGTCGCGGCGGGGGATCATAGGTCGGCGCTCGCGCGCGCTGGGGGCTGCCACGCCCGAGAAGCAACCCGAGCGGGTGTAAGCGCGCGGGCGGGGGGGCGTTCCCGCCGACGTGATCAACCTGGTCGTCGCGGCGGTGTTCGAGGGGATGTGCGCGGACGGCGATCGGCTGACCCGGCTGGAGGGACCGCTCGTGACTGTCACCGCGGACGACGCGGTGGTGGCGGGCGCGCTGGTCGTCACGCGCGGCGAGGGGTTGCGGGCCTACGCGCGCGACACGGGCGCGCTCCGCTGGTCGGCGCAGCTCCCCGGGGCGACCGAGGCCGAGCGTGACGTGCTCGTGGGCTACGACCCGCAACACGGCGAGCTCGGCGTGCTCTGGACCCGCGCGTACCTCGTCGCGCCCGATCGCCCCGGCAACATCTACACGGCGGTGCACTTCGCCCGCCTGGGCCTCGACGGCCGCTGGATCGACCCGCGCCCCATCGACGTGACCCCGCGCGACCCGCGCCACGGGGCGACGCTCGGCTACCAGACGCCCGCGGGTCAGCTCCGCTGGACGGGACGATCCTGGCGCTTCGCCTGGTGGCAGAGCGACCACGGCTACGGCAACGAGGGCGAGCTGCGCCTGGGTGAGCTGTCGCGCGAGGGGCGCCTGTCGTCGAGCCTGCTCATCGCAGCCGAGCGCGCGGACGTGTTCGACTGGGCCGACGGCGCGACCGGCACCGCCGTCGTGTGGACCACCCTCATCGCCTCCCGCCCCGTCGCGCGGGCGCGCCTCCCTGGCTACGGGTCGCTGCCCTTCACGCTCGACCCCGAGGGCACCTCTCCGCACGTCGTGTGGCACCGCGGCGCCTTCTTCGCCGCGTGGGACCACGGCCCCTCCCGTGAGTCCCCGGGCGATCGGTTGGGCGCGCGCGTGGGCCGCCTCGACGCGCGCCGCGGCGCGGAGGGCGTGCGCGAGGCGCCGCTCGACCTGTCCCCGGGCGAGTGGCCCAGCACGCGGGGGATCTACGCCACGCGGTGCGGGCTCGTCGTTCACGCGCTGGCGATGTCCGCGCGGACGTCGACGCCGTGGCTGTGGTTCATCCCGTGAGCGAGCGGATCGCGCGCGGTGGGCGTCCCGTGGTCAGGGAGTGGGGGCCGGCTGACCACGACGTGAGCGCGAGAATCCGGCCGTATTCGTCGCGGCACGCGGGGTGCGAGACTGGGGGCATCATGGGTCGTGCTTCAGCTTGGGTGAGCGTAGGGATGGCGGCGGCGCTGCTGGTCGGTTGCGGCGGAGAGCTCGCCTCGCCGACGGACCCGGAGGTCGAGCACATCCCCGCCGACGCCGAGCTCGCGGAGGGCGCCGACGTCCCGCTGCTGCCGCCCATCGTCGACGACGACGACGCTGCGATCGTCGAGGACGCCGCGGTCGTCGAGGACGTGCCCATGGTGGTGGACGTCGCGACGCCGACGGTCGACGTCCGCGCGATCGTCGACGCACCTGCGATGGTCGACGCGCGCGCGATGGTGGACGTGCCCGCGAGGGTGGACGCGCCCCCGGCGCGGGACGTCCCCGTGACGCCGCGCTGCGAGGGCTCGGCATCGGGTCAGTCGGGCGTCTGGACCTGCACCGGCAACGGCTCGGCCCGCGAGCGCTGCGTGTCGGGTCGCGTGGAGTCCGACGCCTGCGCCAACGGCTGCGTCCGCCGTCCGTCGGGCAGCAACGACGTGTGCGCGCCGCGCTGCACGGGCTCGGCGTCGGGTCAGTCGGGCATCTGGACCTGCACCTCGGACGAGCGCTCGCGCCAGCGCTGCGTGCTGGGCGAGGTCGAGTCCGACGCGTGCCGCTTCGGGTGCCAGCGTCGCCCCTCCGGGACCAACGACGTCTGCGCCTCGGCGCCGCCGCCGCCGCCGACCGCGCTCCCCGGCTGCGCGCACCGGGCCCTGCTGCACTGGGGCCTGCACCCCGACGCGTCCGACCGGCTGCGGTGCGCGGGCGTGCCCGACGCGCGCATCGTGCAGACCATCGGCAACGCCGCGGCGTCGGCGGGCACGCACGCGGCCGACGGGACCGCGAACGGCCTGGCCTACGCCGCGGCGACGGACATCTCGACGCGCGGGCTCTCCACGGCCGACATCCACGAGCTGCTCACCCGCCTCGCCAACCAGGGCTTCGCGGCGTGGTACCGCTGGCCCGGCCACGACGGCTGGCCCTCCGACGAGGCGCCGCACATCCACGCGATCTACGTCGGCTGCCGGATGAAGGCCTCGCTGCGCAGCCAGGTCGGGAGCTGGCTCGCCGGCCGCAACGGACTCGTGAGCAACACCGTCTACGGCTTCCACACGTGGACGGCGGCGCAGCGGGCGCTGATCCGCGCCGTGTACGACCGCTTCAACTGAGCCCGTCGCCGTTGCCCCGGTCTGGCGAGTCTACCGGCGGGCGACCGCGCTCTCCGTCGGGTCGCGTGACCTCACCCCCGCTGCCGCGCGCCCCTCTCCATGAATGGAGAGGGGCTGCTCTCACCTGACAGTTCGTCGACGAATG
>JAQBQI010000717.1 GCA_028287085.1 Myxococcaceae bacterium | reverse complement strand
CGCCGCGCTCGTCGACGCGCACCTGCACCTGAGCGACGACGAGACCGCCGCGCTGCGCGACCACGGCTTCGTCGCCCTCGACCGCCTCGCGCACGACTCCTACGCCACGGCCTTCCACGAGATCTTCCGGCAGCAGCTCCCGGTCTACGTGAGCGTCGACGCCGTCCTGCACGCGATCTACAGCGGCCACGGCGCGATGCTGCTCAACATCGAGTCGCACTCGCTCGCGCCCGCGCTCGTGCGCACCCTCGCCGCGCTGCGCCGCGCCCTCGCCGCCCGCCGCGCGTCGCTCCCCGCGACCGCCGTCGCCGACCTCGACGTCTACCTCACGGTCGCGCAGCGCCTGCTCCTCGGCGACTCCGACCCCCCCACCGATCCCCTGCTCGCCGAGAATGCGACCGCCGTCGACGCGGTCCTCGCCGGCGTGAGCGGCGAGGCGCTCGCCCCGATCGAGCTCTTCGGGCGCCCCCGCATGATCGACTTCTCGCAGTTCACGCCGCGCGGCCACTACACCGACGGCCCGATGGGCTTCGCCGACGACGCCGTCGAGATCGGGGCCTACTTCCGCGCGGTGACCTGGCTCTCGCGGCTGGAGTTCAACCTCGTCTCGCGCGACTGCCGCAGCTCGCAGCCGGGCGACACCCCCGACCCCGCCGAGACCCCGCGCGAGGCCGTCGACGCCCTCGCCCTCGCCGAGCTCGTCGAGGCCAGCGGAGCGCTCCCCGCCCTGCGCCGCTTCGAGCAGACCTACGCCACCTTCGCGGGCCGCCGCGAGGACGTCTCGCTCCCGCAGCTCCTCGCGCTCGGCCGCCGCGCGGGCCTCCGCGCGCGCGACCCCGGCGCCTTCGAGCGCCTGCGCGCCGCGGTCGGCGACGGCTTCGTGCGCACCGCGCGGCTGCACTTCATGCCCCAGGGCGTGACCCGCCTGCCGGTGATCGCGACGATGTTCGGGGCGCGCACGGTGCCCGACGTCGAGCCGCTCGAGGCGCTCGTCCACGACCGCGTCCCCGGGCGCTACGCGCTGGGCTTCGCCGACGTGGGCTACCTGCTCGGGCACGACCGCGCGCGCTCGTACCTCACCGCCGACCTCGCGCGCTTTCCGACGCTCGCCGCGGAGCTCGACGCGGGCCGCGCCCGCCTGCGCGCGAGCAGCGCCCGCGGCGACGACCTCTACCGCCACTGGCTCTCGGCGGTGCTCGCGCTCGCGGCCCCGACGACGGGCGCGGCGCCGTCCTTCATGCGCAGCGAGGCGTGGGCCGACGCGCGGCTCAACAGCGCGCTCGTGGGCTACGCGCAGATCCGCCACAACTACGTGCTGCTCGCGGGGCAGGGCTACGACTCCTACGGCTGCGAGATCCCCGACGGCTACGTCGAGCCCGCGGTGGAGGTCTACGACGCGCTCCTCGCCTTCGCGCGCCGCGCCCGCGCCATCGACCCGTCGCAGGCCGCGTACTTCGGGCGCGTCGCGGCGGTGCTCGGGATCTTGCGCACCATCGCGGTCACCGAGCGCGCCGGTCGGCCGCTCGGGGAGGCCCAGCGCCGGTGGCTCGGGATGGTGTCCGAGTACATCCCGACGGGCGGCTACGGCGGCTCGTCGGGCGCGCCCCCGAAATACACCGGCTGGTATTTCGACCTCTTCCCCGACCGCGAGATCGGCGCGGAGAAATCCGCCGCCTTCGTGGCCGACTACTTCACGCTGACCAACACCGACGCCGTGCGCTACCTCGGCGCCGACACGCCGCGCCTCGGGGTCTTCGTGGTCGACACCAACGGACCGAGCCGGCTGATGGTGGGCCCGGTCGCGCGCGGCTTCGAGGCGAGCACGCCCACCGCCCACCGCCTCGACGACGCGCACGCGCCGCGCGGCCTCGCCGCCCCCTGGCGCCGCTCGTACATGATCGCCGACGGCGACCGCCCCCACCTCGTCGTGCGCCCGCTCGGGTGCGTCCCCGACGACGGGGTGACCCGCTACGCGATCGAGAACGCCCCACCCGGCGCGGCGCTGACCCTGACGCTGCTCGACCACCACGGCGAGCCGCTGAGCGCCCCGGCGCGGGCGACCGTCGGGGGTGGGCCGACGGTGGTGTCCTTCGCCTCGACGGCGCCCAACTCCGCGGAGGGGCTGCACGTCGCGCTGCGCACCCGAGAGGGCCGACGCTACGACTGGACGGCCCCCAGCTTCGGGATCGAAGAGGCGACCCCGGCGGAGCAGGAAGAGGAGTGACGCGCATCGCGCGTCGACCGACGCCGGGGGCTCGCGTCGAGCGCGCCGCTCTCTGGATCACGGGACCGACGGGCTACGATCGCGCCCACCGCGATGCACCCCCTCTACTTCGCCATCGAGCTCGCCCCCTTCGGCCCGCGCATCCCGACGTCGCGGCGCCTGCGCGCCGCCCACGCGAAGGCGTGGCGGCTCATCCGGCGACGGCTCAACCAGACGCTGAGCCCCGGTGAGCGGCAGCTGCTCGGCGTGGTCGACCTCCTGCCCGACGCGACGAGCCTGGTGTTCCGGTGGGCCGAGAGCGCACCGTCGCCCGCGTGGCTCTACCACTGGATCGAGCTCGCCGCGGCCATCGAGGCCGACGCCATCGCGAAGGCGCTGGCGCCCATCGGACTGCGGCTGCGCGGCGGCCGCACGGTGTTCGAAGCGCTGGAGCCGTCGACCCGGCAGGGCTGTCGGCTGTGCGACGCCGTGCGCGCCGACCCGCTGCGCCGGGGCGGGCTGAGCGCCGGCGCGC
>JAQBQI010000700.1 GCA_028287085.1 Myxococcaceae bacterium | reverse complement strand
GACCTCACCCCCCGACCCCCTCTCCCTTCATGGAGAGGGGGAGCCGGAAGAGAAGCCGTCCGCTCCGTCCCTTCCGGCCCCCCCTCTCCATGAATGGAGAGGGGGCGGGGGGGTGAGGTCGCTCCTCGGCCTCGCGCTGGTGGGCCTCGCGTCGACCGCGTGGCAGCTCACGCTTACCCGCCTGGGTATTCTCGCCTTCGGCCCGAGCGCCTTCGCGCTCACCGTCGCCCTCGGCGCCCACGTCCTCTCGCTCGCCCTGGGCGAGCTCGCCGCCGCCGCCTGGATCGCCCGCCGCCCCGACGCCCCCGCCCCCGCCGCGCTCTCGCTGACGTGCCGCCTCGGCGCGGTCGGCGCGATGCTCGCGCTGCCGGTCGCCCTCGCGCTGCCGCGCATGTCGATGCACCTGCTGGAGCGCGGCGCCCCCTCGACCTTCACCCTCTGGTCGTCGGCGATGGGGTGCGTGCTGCTGGCGACGGTTCCGCTGGTGGCCTGCGTGGGCGGGGCGCTGGCGCAGGGGGCGCGCGCCCTCGAAGCCCAGGGGCGCTCGGCCGCGCAGGCCAACGGCGCGGTGCTGCTCGCGACCAGCGTGGGCAACGGCCTCGGCGCGTGGGCCGTCGCCTTCGGCGCGATGCCCCTCCTGCGCCTCGAAGGCACCCTCGCCCTCTCCGCCCTGGCGATGCTCGCGGCGGGCGCGCTGGTCGCCCGGCGCCGCTGGTGGCGCGAGCTGGCGTGGGCCGCGATTACCGTGGCGGGTATTCTCTCGACGCTGCGCGACGCGCGGGCGCGGCCCGAGGCGCTGCTCACGGGGCCCTTCCTCTACGCGGGCGCCGAGGGCCTCGAGCTCGGCCGGGTGCGCTGGCGCCGCGACGGGCGCGAGGCGACGGTGGCGGTGCGCTACGACGACACCGGCGGGGTGCTGCTGCAGATCGACGGCAAGGTCGACGCGACCAGCGAGGGCGACGCCACCACGCAGACCGTGGTGGGCCTCGTGCCGACGGCGATGGCGCGCCACGTCGGCACGGCGCTGGTGGTGGGCCTCGGCAGCGGGATGACCGCCGACGCGGTGCGCAGCGTGCCGGGGGTGCGCGCGGTGACGGTGCTCGAGCTGCTGCCCGAGGTGGTGATCGCGGCGCGGGGCGACTTCGCGCGCAGCAACCACCGGGTGCTCTACGACCCGCGGGTGCGCACCCACGCCGCCGACGCGGCGCAGTGGCTGCGGGGCAGCGCGGAGACCTACGACGCGATCGTGAGCGAGCCCTCGAACCCGTGGGTGGCGGGGATGAGCGAGCTCTTCACCGAGGAGTTCTTCGCGGCGGCGAAGGCGCGGCTGCGGCCCGGCGGGGTGATGGGCGCGTGGTTTCACGCGTACAGCACCGACGGCGCGACGGTGGCGTCGGTGGTGGAGACCTTCCGCCGGGTGTTTCCGCGCTGCGCCCTGGTCGAGGTGAGCGCCGGGCAGGACTACCTCCTCGTGGGCGCCCGCGAGCCCTACGCCCTCGACCTCGACGCCTTCTTCGCGCGCGTCGAGGCCCCCGAGGCGCGCGCCCGCGCCGAGCGCGCGGGCATCGACGGGAGGGCGGCGTGGATGGCCCGCTTCCTGGCCGGTCCGCGCGGGGTGGCGGCGGTGGGCGAAGGCGCCGAGGTGCTCTCCGCGCGCGACCTGTCGCTGGAGTTTCGCGCCCCGTCGCTGCTCTACCGCGACGCCACGGCGGAGATCTTCGCGCGCTTCGCCCGGGTGCACGACCTGCCCCTCGGCGGCCTCGTGCTCGACGCCTCGCCCGGCTCGACCTGGCTGCGCGTGCTCGACGAGAGCGAGGCCCTGCGCGAGGCGGGCGCGCACCTCCGGGCGATGGTGCTCTACGAGCGCGCCGGCGTCGTCGACCGGGCGATCACCGAGGGCGAGCTGGCGGCCTCGCTGGTTCCGACCGACGCGCTGCACCGCACGCGGCTGGCGCGGCTGTACATCCAGCGGGCGGCGCTGCGCCGGCGGGGCCGCGATCCGGGCGGCGCCGAGGCCGACCTCACCGAGGCCCTCGCGCTCGACCCCCACGTCTCCGAGCGCTTCCGCGCGATGGTGGCCCTGGGCGAGCTGGCCCTCCGCCGCCGCGACGGCTCGCGCGCCTGGACCCGCTTCACCGAGGCCCTCGACCTCGCGCGCGCGGCCGGGCAGCCCGCGCCCGAGCTGCACGTGCGGCGGGCCGAGGCGCTGGCGATCCTCGGGGCCTCGGCCGACGCGACGCGCGAGCTGGAGCAGGCCATCCGCGAGTCGACCGACCCGGCGCGGCGGCAGCAGCTCCGGCGGCTGTTGCAGGGCGCGCGCTGATCGCTTGAAGCGGGGGCCCCGCCGCGGCGACAGTCGCGCCCCATGGCGAAGCCCACCGCATCGAAGGCCCCGCGGGTGAAGTCACCCTTCGCGCTGCACGCCGCCGTGACGGCGCGCAGCAATCTCCCGACGGCGCGCGCGCAGGAGGTCGCCCTGTCGCCCGACGGCGCCCGGGCGCTGGTCGTCGACGCCTACAAGGTCGCCGCCTACGACACGCGCACCGCCGCGCCGCTGCTCGCGGGCACCGCGCTCGCGGGCGTCAGGGCCGAGCACGTCGCGTGGTCGCCGCGGGGCGACGTGGTCGCGACGCTGGGGCGCGCGGGCGAGGCGGGCGCGACGCTCACGCTCTGGTCGGCGGCCACGGGCGCGGCGCTCCACGCCGTCGCGCTGCCCGCCTTCGGCAGCTTCTCGCACGGCCCCCCGGGCTCGACCGCGCCGGTGCTGGTCTTCGACGGCGCGGGCGCGAACATCCACGTGCGCTCGACGCCCGACATCGGCACGAAGGCCTCCTTCGTGTGGCGCGTCGACGTCGCGACCGGCGCGGCGGGCGCGTGGCGCGTGCCCGTCGACGAGCTCGTCGAGGCCATCGCGGTAGGTCCCGACGGGGCGATCATCGTGGCGCTCGGGCACCGGCGCCCGCACGCCTTCAGCGCGTGGCGCTTCGGGGCGGCCGAGCCGCTGGCCTCGCTGGAGGGCGCGTGGGGCACCTGCCTCGCGCTCGCCGGCGGACGCGTCTGGGTAGCGGGTGACGCGCGTTGGGCCTTCGCGCTCGACGCGTCGGCGCTCGCGGCCGCGGGGGGCGCCGCCGACGCGAAGGCCGTCACCCGCGAGCGCGCCCGGGCGAAACCGCTGCGGGCGGCGCGGGTCGACGAGCTCGCGGCGCGGGCGCGAGGCAAGTGGTTCGTGCAGTACTTCGAGTGGCTGCGCAGCAACGAGGCGGCCGCGGCGAAGGCCGAGTCCCCCTACGCGACGCCGCACGCGGGCGGCGGGGTGCGGGCGTTCCTGCACGCGGAGCCCTTCCCGGCGGTGCAGTGCGAGCGCCTCGGGCGCGGGGTGCTGGTGCGCGACGGCGTGTCGCTCTGCGCGTGGAGCCTCGACGGCGACGAGGTGCGCGAGGTGCGCCTCGTCGAGGACCTCCAGAAGAGCGCCCCGGAGGGCTCGCGCATCCGGTCGATCAGCGCCGCGGGCGGGGTCGTGGCGGTGGTCTGGCACAAGACGCTGGGCGGCGGCACCTCGCTGGTCGAGGTGCTCGACGTCGACCTCGCAGCGCTCGGGCTCGGGTGACCGTCGCGGGCGCCGTTCATCACCGGTGATGCGGTGTTCATCACCGGTGATGGGGCGGCGCCGCCCGGCAGGTGTGATACGTCGATCGCCATGAGCAGCAGCGAGGTCGACCTCTTCGTCATCGGCGCGGGATCGGGCGGCGTGCGCGGCGCGCGCGTCGCGGCGGCCCTCGGGGCGCGCGTGGCCGTCGCCGAGGAGCGCTTCTTCGGCGGCACCTGCGTCAACGTCGGGTGCATCCCGAAGAAGCTCTTCTCCTACGGCGCGCACCTGCGCGAAGACCTCGACGACGCCCGCGCCTACGGCTGGGACGTCGCCGAGCCCGCCCTCGACTGGCCCCGCCTCATCGCCAACAAGGACAAGGAGATCGCCCGCCTCAACGGCATCTACCAGCGCCTGCTGGAGGGGCGCGGCGTCGAGATCCTCCGCGGCCGCGCCACCCTCGAGGGCGCCTCGACCGTCGTCGTCACCGCCCCCGACGGCGCGGTCACCCGCCGCACCGCGCGCCACGTGCTCGTCGCGACGGGCGGGGCGCCGCTGCGTCCCACCTTCCCGGGCGCCGAGCTCGCGATGATCTCCGACGAGGTCTTCTACCTCCCGAAGCGCCCCGACCGCCTGCTGGTCATCGGCGGCGGTTACATCGCCGTCGAGATGGCCGGCATCTTCCGGGGCTATGGCGCGCAGGTCACGCAGGTCTACCGCGGCGCGCTCTTCCTCCGCGGCTTCGACCGCGACGTGCGCACCCACCTCGCCGGCGAGATGCGCCACCGCGGCGTCGACCTGCGCTTCCACACCGACGTGGCCTCGCTCGCGCGCCGCGCCGACGGCGCCCTCGACGCCGTGCTCACCACCGGCGAGACCCTCGTCGTCGACGCCGTGCTGGCCGCCGTGGGCCGCTCGCCCAACGCGCGCAACCTTGGCCTCGAGGCCGCCGGCGTCGCCCTCGACGAGCGCGGCGCCGTGCGGGTCGACGGGCGCTTCCGCACCTCGGCGCGCACCGTCTACGCCGTCGGCGACGTCATCGACCGGGTGCAGCTCACCCCCGTCGCGCTCTCCGAGGCGATGATCGTCGCGCAGAACCTCTTCGGCGGCGCGAAGCGCGCGCCCGACTACGAGTTCATCCCCTCGGCGGTCTTCTCCAACCCCAGCATCGGGACGGTCGGGCTCACCGAGGACGAGGCCCGCGAGGCCGCCGTGACGCGCGGCGGCGCGGTCGACATCTACCGGTCGACCTTCACCCCGCTCAAGCACACGCTCACCGGCCGCGCCGAGAAGACCCTGATGAAGCTCGTCGTCGAGCGCGACACCGACCGCGTGGTGGGCGTGCACGTCGTCGGCGCCGACGCGGGCGAGATCGTGCAGGGCTTCGCGGTGGCGCTGAAGATGGGGGCGACCAAGGCCCAGCTCGACGCGACCATCGGCATCCACCCGACGGCCGCCGAGGAGCTCGTCACGATGCGCGAGAAGTGCCCCGAGCCCGACCACACGATGAACGTCGAGCACGTCGCCGAGGGCGCCCCCCCGCGGCGGGGCATCGTGCACCACCGCTGGGAAGACAGCGACGCGCAGTAGCGTCGCGCGGCTACAGCGTGCAGCGGTGGGTCGTGAGGTACGACCGCCGCGCGGCCTCGTCGCCGAGGCGCGAGTACTCGCGGGTGGTGTTCATCTCGCAGTCGCGGTTGAGGGTGAGGTCGCCCTGCGACTGCGCGTGGCACCACGCGTCCATCGCCGAGCGGCACTGCTCCCACATCGGCCGGCCGGCGGCGGGGATCTCGATCTGCGAGGCCTGCGTCGAGGAGCACCCGCAGAGCACGATCAACAGCAGCGCGATGCGATTTGACATGGGCAACGCATGGGGCCCGCGCCCGGCGTCGTCGAGGCTACAACTCAGGGCAGGCGCAGCGGCGAGAGGAAGGCCCACGCGTCGAGCGCGAAGGTCTCGGGCAGCACGTGCCCGTCGCCGTTGCGGAGCACCACGGTGCTGGCCGCGCCGGCGCCCGTCATGCGCTCGGCGAGGGCGCAGGTGTACTGCACCGAGACCAGCGGGTCGCGCGTGCCGTGGGTGAGGTACGCGGGCGGGATGCGCCCGCTCGTGGGCACCGGACCCGGCAGGTCGGCGCCGGTGCAGCCGCACCAGCCCGACTGCGTGCGCAGCGCGGCGCAGGTGGTGCCCGTGCCCTGGAAGCGGCAGCTGGTGGTGCGCGCGCAGCGCACGAGGCCCGCCGAGCTGGTGGCGAAGGCGGCGATGCGCGACGTGAGCTGCGTGGCGACGAGCTCGGTGAAGAAGCCGCCGCTCGAGTGCCCGATGGCGTAGACGCGCCGCGGGTCGACGTTGAAGCGGCGCTGCGCCTCGACGATGATCGCGCGCGTCAGCATGAGGTCGGGGTTGGTGTTGGGGCTGGTGGCGGGCGAGGTCTCCCAGTAGGTCTCCTCGGTCGCGTGGTCCCAGTCGCCGTGGCCGATCCAGCGCGAGTCGGGGGCGATGAAGACCACGCCGTTGCGGTCGGCCATGGCGCGCGCCGAGGTCTCGTCGAGCATCACGTCGCCCGACCCGTTGGTGCCGTGAAACGCGATCACCACCGGCGGGTTCGCCGAGCGCGTCGACGGCAGGTACACCGTGACGTCGCGCGCCACGCCGCCGACGGTGAGCCGCGCGCGCGAGCGCCCGTTGCGCACGGCGAAGCTGCCCGTGTAGCTGATGGTGTCGGCCGGCAGCGGGCCCGCGTCGGCGGCGGGCCCGGTGTCCCGCGGGCCGGTGTCGACGGGTCCGGTGTCGCGCGGCCCGGTGTCGACGGGGCCCGTGTCCCGCGGCCCGGTGTCGCGCGGTCCCGTGTCCCGAGGTCCGGTGTCGGCGGGGCCCGCGTCGCGCGGCCCGGCGTCCATCGCGGTGCCGGCGTCGGCCGAGGGCGGCGCGCACGCGACGTAGCCCGACTCGGCGTAGCAGTCGTTGTCGCGGTCGCAGAAGCAGTGCGCCTCGCCCGGCCAGCAGTTGCGCACCTGCCCGGCGGCGTTGCGCGGCTCTCCCCGCCCGTCGCGGGTGACCGCCTCGGGGCACGCCGTGATCTCCTGCGCGACGGAGCCGGTCTCCTCCTCCGTCACCGCGCAGCCTGCTGCGAACCCTGCCAGGCAGACGAGTCCGCCGAACCACCGCCAGTTGTTCTTCATGGAATTCGCGTTGCTTCAGGTAGGCGGACCGACACGTCAATTGTGGACGCGTCGCCGCGGCCGAGGTGTGGTGCCACACCCGCCGTGAGGGGTCGTTGATTACTTCTTGAAGGTCGTGTGCGCGCCGACGTCGAGCGCGTCGACGATGGCCATGATCACGGCGTCGACGGGGCGGTCTTTGGTGGCCTCGGTCTGCCGGGCCGAGCTGCCCGCGGCGACCAGCACCACCTCGCCCACGCCCGCGCCCACGGCGTCGGCGGCGACGAGCGGCGCGCCCGTCGGCTCGCCGTGGACGTCACAGCCGCGCACCACCAGCAGCTTGAGCCCGTCGAGGGTGGGCTCCTTGCGGCTGGCGACGAGCGTTCCGGTGACGCGTGCGATGAGCATGTCTCAGCCGCCCGAGGGCTTCGCCGCGCCGCGGCCGAGCGGCAGGATCTCGTCGAGGTTGGCGTGCGGGCGCGGGATGATGAGCACGCTCACCATCTCGCCGATGCGCTCGGCCTCGCGCTGGCCCGCCTCGGTGGCGGCCTTCACGGCGGCGACGTCGCCGCGGACGACCACGGAGGTGTAGCCCCCGCCGACCTTCTCGTAGCCGACGAGCTGCACCCGCGCGGCCTTCACCATCGCGTCGGCGGCCTGCACCGCGGCCGCAAAACCCTTCGTCTCGATGATACCCAGCGCGTCGCTCATTGGATGGTTCCTTCTCTAACGGACGTTGTCAGCGGTCGAGCCGCGTCTCTTGCTTCTTGCCCTTGACGCTGGAGAGCGTCGCCCGGGCCGCCTCGGCCGCCGCGTCGATCTCCGCCTCGGAGCCCGACAGGTACAGTCGGCCGAAGGCGCCGTAGGGCTGGATGTGCACCAGCTTCACGTTGGCGGCCTTCTCGGCCTCGTTGGCGGCCAGCACGATGTAGCCCGCGGGGTCGGTCTCGAGGATGAGCAGCGACTCGCCCGGCAGGATCATCATGCCCGACGAGCTGCGGTTGATGATCTGGGCCTGGTAGGCCTCGATGCCGCGCAGCACCTGGTTGGTCGGCAGGTTGGGGGCGAGGCGGTCTTCCTCCTTGAGGTCGAGCGACTCGAGGATGGCGCGCCCGGCGTCCATGACCTGGCCCTTGTCTTCGTGGTGGATCTCGAGGAGCCCGTAGGCGCGCTCGACGACCTGCACGGCGGGCTGCACACGGCTCGCCTTGAGGGCGATGTCGGTGACGCGGTTGATGGCCATGCCCGGCGCGATCTCGACCCACAGCGAGGCCATGAAGGGGATCGGGAGGAAGCCGCGCGCGGTCTTGCCGATGAACGACGCCAGCTGGGGCTGCAGGCTGTCGAGGAAGATGTACGTACGCAGGCCGACGCCGCTCATGACAGAGCGGGTATCACGGTGCTCGTCTGCGTCGCAAGGGGATCAGTCGGTCGGGAGGGAGAGCGTGACCCGGACGGCGCCGGCGGACTCGGGCTGGACGCGCGCGGTCATGGACTGCGACGGGGCCCAGCGCACGAGGGCGTGGGCGAGGTCGGCGGCGGTCATGGCCGACGGGAGCTTGCACTCGACCATCGAGGCGGTGGCGCCGTGGACGCGGCGGATGCGGGCGAAGCGCTCGTCGGCCTCGATGGCGAAGGTGGCCTCGCGGCCGCCGTCGAGGACCCGGGCGAGCGCCCACGACCCGAGGGTCTGGAGCAGCCCCGAGCCTGCGCTCGCCGTCACGAACGGCGAGACCGAGGGCTCATAGGAGGAGGAGGTCTGCCCGAACGACCCTTCGGTTGCCATGATGCCTCGACTGTTACCCCGTTCGCGGGGCGGGACAAGGGCGGGGCGATCATTCTGGGCGGCCGGGGCGGGGGCCATCTCCATTGACGCGCGGGCGGCGCGCGGGTGTCATCGCCCGCCATGCACCCAGGCGCCGCGGATCAGATCGAGCACGAGGACGGCCGCGTCGAGCTGAGGCCCGGCGTCGAGCTCGGCGGGTCGTCGCTCTACAACCACGACCTCGCCCCCACCACGGTCGCGCAGCGCACCTGGAAGACCTACAACTTCGCCGCGCTGTGGATCTCCATGGCCCACTGCATCCCGACGTACATGCTCGCGTCGGGGCTCATCACCGCGGGGCTCAGCTGGTGGCAGGCGCTGCTCACCATCCTCCTCGGCAACCTCATCGTCCTCGTCCCCATCCTGCTCAACTCGCACCCGGGCACCCGCTACGGCATACCCTTCCCGGTATTCGCCCGCGCCGCCTACGGGGTCTTCGGCTCGAACTTCCCCGCCGTGCTGCGCGCCATCGTCGCGTGCGGCTGGTTCGGCATCCAGTGCTGGATCGGCGGCAAGGCCTTCCACACCTTCATGCACGCCATGTGGCCCGCGTGGAACACCCTCCTCGGCGGCCCGGTCGGCGGTTACGCGCCCACGCAGTGGGTGTCGTTCGCGCTCTTCTGGGGCTTCAACATCTTCGTGATCTTCCGCGGCATGGAGCTCGTGCGGAAGCTCGAGGACTGGGCCGCGCCCTTCGTGCTCATCATGACCGCGGGGCTCGTCTGGTGGGCCGTCGACCGCGCGCACGGCCTCGGCCCGGTGCTCGCGCAGAACAGCCATTTCCACGGCCACGGCAGCTTCCTGAGCGTGTTCATCCCGTCGCTGACGGCGATGATCGGCTTCTGGGCGACGCTGTCGCTCAACATGCCCGACTTCACCCGCTACGGCCGCTCGCAGCGCGAGCAGATGGTCGGCCAGGTGGTGTCGCTGCCCACCACCATGACCCTCTTCGCGGCGATGGGCGTGGTCATCACCAGCGCCACCCAGGTCATCTACGGCGCCCAGATCTGGGACCCGATGGACCTCGCCGCCCGCTTCGAGTCGCGCGCCATGGTGGCCGTCGGGATGTTCACCGTCGTGATCGCCACGCTCGCGGCCAACATCGCCGCCAACGTGGTCTCGCCCGCCAACGACTTCGCCAACGCCTTCCCCCGCTGGATCAACTTCAAGCGCGGCGGCCTGCTCACCGGGATCATCGGCGTGGCGATGTGCCCGTGGAAGCTCCTGGCCGACCCGTCGGGCTACATCTTCAAGTGGCTGCTCGGCTACTCCGGCGGCCTCGGCGCCATCGCCGGCGTGCTCATCGCCGACTACTGGTACCTGAAGCGCCGCGACCTCGACCTGGCCGACCTCTACCGCCCCGACGGCCGCTACTCCTACGGCGACCGCCTCGGCACCAACTGGATCGCCGTGGCCGCCACCGCCCTCGGCTGCGCCCTCGCCTGGGCGGGCGCCTTCGTGCCCGCGCTGCACGTGCTCTACGACTACGCCTGGTTCGTCGGCGCCTTCGTCGCCGCGGGCGCCTACGTCGCCGGCATGAAGGCCCTCGGCGACCGCAGCACCCGCACGATGTGACCGGCTAGATCATCTCGTGCGGCATCAGGTCGCGCGGCGAGCGGTACATGTGCATCGGCGAGTAGCTCGCCAGGTTCGACACCTTCGAGGTGTAGAGGCACGCGTAGTGCTCCACCTGGTCGCCGAAGGAGCTCAGCTCGACGCCCTGCTTGAAGAGCGACCCCCAGTACGGGTGGAAGACCAGCTGCGTGCGCCGCGCCGTCTCGCGCGCCTGCGCCTCCTCCGCGCGCAGCGCCGCCTTGAGGCCCTCGACCGCGCGGCGCGACTCCTCGGCCGCCGCCGCCCGCGCCCCGCTGCCCTCGGCGTCGTCCTTGGCGCCCTTGCGCGTGAGCAGCCGGTACCGGCCCTGGTAATACCGCAGCTCGTCCTCGAGCTTCTCGCGGCGGCGGGCGAGCGCGTCGATGACGGCCACGTCGTCCTGCGTGCGGGCCATGGCCTCCAGCTCCCAGTCCATCTCCTGCACCACGAGCACGGTGCGCCACGACGAGTCCTTCTTGCTGCGCAGGATGTCGCCGAAGATGTGGTCGCCCACGTACAGGATCGCGTCGCCGTACGCGTTGATCATCCGCTCGAAGTCCTTGAGGTTGCCCTGCTCGTAGATGCGCCCGCGCTCGAGCGCGTACGCGGGGTCGGTGGTCTCGACCGCGCCGTCGACGGTGCGCTCCATGAAGGGGCGCTTCTCGGTGAAGAAGGTGGGCTTGCCCGCGGCCACGCTCACGACGTCGAAGTACTGCCGCCACGACGCGTACTCGGGCAGCGCCCCGTGCAGCAGGAACTTCATCATCCGGTCGGTGTAGGCCCACCGCGAGTTGGTCAGCAGGAAGAGCTTCTTGCCCGCCGAGCGCAGCTTGTGGAGCGTCGGCGCGAGCTGCGGGTCGCGCACGACGAAGCGCGGCAGGTCGTTGGCGATCTCGTCGACGATCGAGCCGTCGCGGTGGGCCTCGTCGATGCACTCGCGGATGTCGTCGAAGAGCTGCTGGTAGTCGACGTGCACCCCGTAGGCGTCGAGCACGTCGACGGCGCCCGCGTACACGGCCGCCTCGGGCAGCGCGTAGAGGGTGTCGATCCAGTGGTAGCGGGCGCCCGTCACGCGGACTTTACGGGTCTCGTAAAGGGCGTGCCTCACCTCGCGGTCGAGCTCCTTCATGCCGTGGTAGGCCCGGCCGACGTAGCGGTAGCGGTCCATCTTGAGGACGTGGCCGAGCTTCTTGTCGATGAGCAGGCCGCGGATGGCGAAGCGCGGGTCGAAGCGCGCCTCGGCCAGGAAGGGGGGGTAGCCCCGGGCGACCATCTTCTTCACGGTCGCCTCGATGGAGAGCTTGTCGATCTCCTCCTGGCGGTAGATCGCGAGCGTGTAGTCCATGTCGAAGCCGATCCACTCGACCGACTCCATGCGCAGGCTGCGGTTGACGAAGACCCGCTGGTGGGGCCGCAGCGCGGCGAGGTGCGTCGCGCCCCCCGCCTGGTCGTCGGGCACGTTGGGGAGCTTCAGCTGCACGTCGTTCATCGATCACCCTGTCTCGTCGTCGCCCCCGTCGGAGCGCCGGGAACGCCCGGCCAACCACCCGACGGGGGGCTTGACGCTCGCGGCCGATCGGGTATCTCTCGCGGCCCCGCGCAGCGCCTTGTCGGTGGTTTCGATCATCGTCTCGAAGCGCGCGGCGCACAACGAAGTTTCCTGACCCACCCTATTACCGCCGACGAGACGACCACCATGGCCAAGAGCGACATCACCGGGACGCGGCGCAAGATCGCCAACAAGGTCTCGCACTCGAACATCAAGACCAAGCGCTGGCAGTTCCCCAACCTGCAGGAGCGCCGCCTGTTCGTGCCCGAGCTCGACCGCCACGTGCGCATCACCCTGAGCACCCGCGACCTCCGCACGGTCGACAAGATCGGCCTCGTCGCCTACGCCGCCCGCTACGGCCTCGACGTCAGCAAGCTGTAGTCGACGCCTTCCCCCCTAAAGCCTCCGCCGAAGCCCTCCCCCCGCCAGCGCGGGCGGAGGGCTTTCGCCGTCCTAGGCCCTCCCTCACTCCACCTTCACGGGCTCGGTCTTCCAGATCTCGCTCGCGTACTCGCGGATCGTCCGGTCGGACGAGAAGCGGCCCATGCGGGCGACGTTGCGGATGGCCATGGCGGTCCACCGCTCGGGGTCGCGCCAGGCGTCCTCGACGAGGCCCTGGCAGTCGACGTACGCGCGGTAGTCGGCCAGCACCATGTACGGGTCGTGGTCGAGCAGGTGGTCGACGAGCGGGTGGAAGAGCGCGGGCTCGCCGACCGAGAAGTGCCCCGTGCGCACGAGGTCGAGCACCGCGCGCAGCTCGGGGTCGGACTCGTAGAAGTCCCTGGGGCGGTAGCCCCCGCGGGCCTTGGCGGCCACCTCGTCGGCGGTGAGCCCGAAGAGGAAGAAGTTGTCGGCCCCGACGGCCTCGCGGATCTCCACGTTGGCGCCGTCGAGGGTGCCGATGGTGAGCGCGCCGTTGAGGGCGAACTTCATGTTGCCCGTGCCCGAGGCCTCCTTGCCGGCGGTCGAGATCTGCTCGGAGAGGTCGGCCGCGGGCAGGATGCGCTCGGCCAGCGACACGCTGTAGTTGGGCGCGAAGAGCACCTTCATGCCGTCGGAGTCGTGGTCGTGGTTGACCACCTCGGCGACGGCGTTGATGAAGCGGATGATCAGCTTGGCCGCCCGGTACGCCGGCGCCGCCTTGCCGCCGAAGAGGAAGAAGCGCGGCACCGCCAGCGAGCGCCGGTCGCGCTTGGCGCGCAGGTACACGGCCACGACGTGCAGCGCGTTGAGCAGTTGCCGCTTGTACTCGTGGATGCGCTTGATCTGCACGTCGAAGAGGCAGTCGGTCGAGACCGAGAGCCCGGCGTGGTCGCGCAGCCAGCCCTGCAGGTCGCGCTTGTTCTCGAGCTTGATGGCGGCGAAGCGCTGGCGCACGGCGGCGTCGTCGGCGAAGCGCGCGAAGGCCTCGAGCCGGTCGAGGTCGGTGGCCCAGCCGGGGCCGATGCAGTCGGTGATGAGCGCCGAGAGCCGCGGGTTGCACGAGAGCAGCCAGCGCCGGGGGGTGACCCCGTTGGTCTTGTTGGTGAAGCGCTCGGGCCACAGCTCGGCGAAGTCGGGCAGCACGTCGCGCTTGAGCAGCTCGGTGTGCAGCGCCGCGACGCCGTTGATCTTGTGCGAGCCGACCACGGCGAGGTGCGCCATGCGCAGGTGCTTCTCGGTGCCCTCCTCGATGAGCGACATGCGCGCGGCGCGGGCGGCGTCGTTGGGCCAGCGGTTCATCACCTGCCGCAGGAAGCGCGCGTTGACCTCGTAGATGATCTGCAGGTGCCGCGGGAGCAGCCGCTCGAAGAGGTGCACCGGCCAGCGCTCGAGCGCCTCGGCCAGCAGCGTGTGGTTGGTGTAGCCCATCACCGCGACGGTGATCTCCCACGCCGGGTCCCACTGCACGCCGTGGACGTCCATGAGCACGCGCATGAGCTCGGCCACCGCGATGGCCGGGTGGGTGTCGTTCAGCTGGATCGCCACCTTGGCCGCGAAGGTCGAGAAGTCGGGGTGGCTCTTGAGGTAGCGGCGCACGATGTCGGAGACGGCGCAGGCGACGAAGAAGTACTGCTGGCGCAGGCGCAGCTCGCGGCCCGCCCAGGTGCTGTCGGAGGGGTAGAGCACCTTGGAGATGGTCTCGGAGACGCTCTTCTCCTCGACGGCGCGCACGTAGTCGCCCTGGTTGAACGAGCCGAGGTCGAACTCCTCGCTGGCCCGCGCGCGCCAGAGGCGGAGGGTGTTGACGTTCTGCGTGCCGAAGCCCGCGATGGGCGTGTCGTAGGGCACGCCGATGACCTTCACCCCGGGCACCCAGCGCACCCGCCACTGCCCCTGGTGGTCGAGGAACTCCTCGGTGTGCCCGTAGAACCCGACCGGGACGGTGTACTCCGGGCGCACGATCTCCCACGGGTTGCCGAAGCGCAGCCACTCGTCGGGGCGCTCGACCTGCCAGCCGTTCTCCATCCGCTGCTCGAAGATGCCGAACTCGTAGCGGATGCCGTAGCCGTGCGCGGGGTAGCCGAGCGTCGCGAGCGAGTCGAGGAAGCACGCCGCGAGGCGCCCGAGGCCGCCGTTGCCGAGGCCCGCGTCGGGCTCCTGCTCGAGCAGCTCGGTGAGGTCGAGCCCGAGCTCGGCGAGCACCGCGCGGAAGTCGTCGTAGATGCCCACCGCCTGGAGGTTGTTGCGCAGCGTGCGCCCGAGGAGAAACTCCGCCGAGAGGTAGTAGACCCGCCGCGGGTCGGCGGCCGTGCAGGCGCGCGAGGTCTTCATCCAGCGCTGCACGAGGCGGTCGCGCACGGCGAAGGCGAGGGCCATGTAGCGGTCGTGCACCGTCGCCGAGTCGGGGTGCTTGCCCTGGGAGAACTGCACGTGGTCGAGGAAGGCCCGGCTCAGCGCCTCGGGGTAGACCCCCGTCCGGTCGTCTTCCACCACCACGCGCACGTTGTCGTCGGTCGTGTTCTTCACAGCTCTGCTCTGCCTCCGGTCGGGTCGTGGCCCCGGATCAGACCCCATCCGCCCGGGGGGCAGATAGCGAAAATCGCCCCTCACAAACTCCCCGGGCTTTTGTTATGAATCGCCCGCGGGTCGGTGGCGTAGAGACGGGTCGCGAGGGCCGGCTCGATGGATCAGCGGCCGCGCAAAGCTCACAACGCCTCCCCAGGAGTGAAGACGACGATGAACAACAGAATGCTCAGTGTGGTGGGTCTCCTCGGCGCGCTCGCGGTCTCGGGCTACGGCAGCCAGGTGACCGCGCAGGGCGCGCTCCAGATCGGCGGGCGCACCGCCAACTTCGGCAGCCGCCGCCTGGCGCCGGGCTTCGTCCCCGACCCCATCAACGTCGCCATCACCTCGGGCGGCAACATCGACGCGAGCAACCTCGGCCTCGGCGCCGGCTGCCGCGGCTTCGTCACCCGCCAGCCCGACCACATCATCAACCTCAGCGGCACCTCGGCCAACCTGCGCCTCTACGTGACGGCCCCGGGCGACACCACCCTGCTGGTCAACACCGCGCGCGGCGGCTGGGTCTGCAACGACGACTCCTACGGCGGCACCAACCCGACCGTCGACATCCCCAACGCCACCGCCGGCCAGTACGACGTCTGGGTGGGTTCCTACCGCTCGGGCGAGCAGATCCGCGGCGCGCTCCACATCACCGAGCTCGCCAGCAACCACCCGTGATCGCGTCGGTCGCCGCTACGGCGCGACCGGCTTGACCCCGATCGCCTCCCCCCCGCCCCTCGCCTCGTTCTCCTTCCGATCATCGACGGCGTCTTCGTACTTCGCGGCCTTGGTCGCGAGGTAGCCCAGCGCCACGCCCGTCAGCCCCAGGTCATCGAGCCACCCCAGAATCGGGATCACGTCGGGGATCACGTCGGTCGGGATCACCACGTAGAGCACCGCGAGCACCGCCAGGAGCTTCGGGAGCTTCGGCGCCGCCGGGTCGCGCAGGAAGCGCCAGAGCCGCCGCGGCGAGGAAAGCAGGGCCATGACGCCGCGCTGGCTGCGGGAGAGGTTGGGCGACACCACGGGGTTGGTCATGCCTCCCCTTCTAGTGACGTCGGGGGGCGCCAGCAACGGCGTCGTCGGGTGCGCTAAGGTCGACGGCCATGCTCGACGTGACCCTGGTGCCCTGCCTCTCGGACAACTACGCGTACCTGCTGCGCGACCCCGCCACCGGGGAGTGCGCGGTGGTCGACCCCTCGGAGGCGGAGCCCGTGCTCGCCGCCCTCGCGGCGATGCAGCTGCGCCCGACGATGGTGCTCAACACGCACCACCACCACGACCACGTCGGCGGCAACGAGGCGCTCGCGGCCGCCTTCCCGGGGCTGCGGGTGATCGCGCACGCGAGCGACCAGGGGCGCGTCCCGGCGCAGACCGGGGCCGTGGCCGACGGCGACCGGGTGGCCCTCGGGGGCACCTCGCTGCGGGTGCTGCACGTGCCGGGGCACACGCTCGGCGCCGTCACCTACGCGAGCGACGACGCGGCCTTCACGGGCGACACGCTCTTCCTCGGCGGCTGCGGGCGGCTCTTCGAGGGCGACGCCGCGATGATGTACGCCTCGCTCCAGCGCATCGCCGAGGCCCTCGACCCGGCCACGCGGGTCTTCTGCGGCCACGAGTACACCGCCAACAACCTGCGCTTCATCGCCGCGCTCGAGCCCGACAACGCCGCGGTGCGCGACGCCCTCGCCGACGCCGAGCGCCTGCGCGCCGACGACCGGCCCACCGTGCCGAAGAGCCTGCGCGACGAGCTGCGGCTCAACCCCTTCCTGCGCTGCGACGACCCCGCCGTGGAGGCCGCCGTCGGGGTGAGCGGCGACCCGGTCGCGGTCTTCGCCGCCCTGCGCGCGCGGCGCAACAACTGGTAGCGTCGGCGCCCGTGAGCACCCGCGACCTGCACCCCAACACCCGCGCCCTCCTCGCGCGGCTGCGCGGATCGCTCGCCGACCCGGCGCCCGCG
>JAQBQI010000698.1 GCA_028287085.1 Myxococcaceae bacterium | reverse complement strand
GCGGGGCGCGCGGGGGCGGCCGCGCCGCCGCGGGGGATCGGGCGGCGCTCGCGGCGCACGCGGGCGACGGCGGCGGCCTCGTCGGTGATGCGCCCGTTGAAGGGCGCGGCGATGGGTCGGCCCGTCTCGCGGATCACCGTGATGAGCCGCTCGGGGGTGAGGGCCGGGTCGAGGGCGGCGAGCTTGCCGGCGAGGTTGGCGACGTTGGGCGAGGCCATCGAGGTGCCCGAGAGCGGCACGTGCTCGCCCGACGGCACGAGGCTGTCGACCTCGACGCCGTGGTCGAAGACCTGCACGCGCTCGGGGTTGCTGTTGGTGAAGGTGGCCCAGTGCCCGAAGCGGTCGACCGCGCCCACCACGAGCAGGTTGGTCGCGCCGTTGTTGCTCGCCGGAACCTCCCCGTACTCCATCACGTCCTGGTTGCTGTTGCCGGCCGCGACGACGAAGAGCGTCTGCGGGCACTGGGTGAAGACCCGCTGCCAGTTGGCGCGGCGGCGCTCCTGCACGACCTCGGCGCGCGCGCGCACGTCGGCGTCGGTACGATAGAGGGCCCGCTCGTGGCGCAGCGAGTCTTCGACGTACTCGCGCGAGAACCCGAGGCTCGCGTTGACCACCCGCACGTGGTGCCGGTTGATGAAGCCCGCGATGGCGTCGATGTTGGCGGCCTCGGCGTCGAGCTCGGCGTCGGTCGGGCCGCGCTCGTCGTAGACGCGGCTCTCGCCCGCCCACGCGCTGCGGAAGATCGCGAGCCGCGCGCGGGGGTTGCCGCGGAGCATGATCCCGGCGACGTGGGTGCCGTGGGCCCACTCGCCGACGGCGTCGAGGTGCTGGTCGAGGGCGCGCGCCGCGGCGGCGTCGGTGACCCCGCGCTGGAGCTCGAGCACCCGCTGCGCCGCGGGGGTGGAGGCCATGCCGGCGCGGAGGTCCATGACGCCGCGGAGGAAGGGCGAGTACTGGCGCAGGGTCTCCTCGCCGGGGTTGTAGAAGAGGGCGGTCTGCGCGGGGTCGGGGTCGCTCGCGATGCCGTAGGTGTCGTCGACGATGCCGTCGTGGTCGTCGTCCTGGCCGTTGGCGGGCTCTGCCGGGTTGGCCATGAGCTGCGCGCGGAAGAGCTCGGGGTTGGTGCCCACGTCCCACACGGCGACGTTGACGTCGCGGGCGTCGGAGAAGCGGGCGAGGTCGACGTCGTGGAAGTCGTAGTCGGGCTCCGCGGGCTGCCGGTCGAGCTCGGCGCGCACGGCCGTCACGGCCGCGAGGAAGCGCTCGCGGTTGCGCACGATGCCGGGCATCACCTCGCTGAACCAGAGCACCCCGCGCGCGGTCTCGGGCGACACCATCTGCTGCCGCGTCTGCTCCACGCGCGCGTCGAGCTGCGCCTGCGCCTGGTAGAGCTGGAAGACCACCGTGGCCGAGCCGAAGCGCGCCTTCGGGAGCTCGCGCAGCACGCCCTCGACGGCCCGCTGCTGCGCGGCGGGGTCTTCGCCCGCGCGCCGCCGCGCGACCTCGGAGAGCACGGTGGTTCCGGCGAAGACCATGTTGCGGTTGCGGGCGCGGGCGCGCACGAGGCGCACCAGGCCGTCGGCCTCGTCGAGGGCGTTGTTGGCGAGGGCGACGACGGCGAGGTCGAGCAGCCGGTCGCAGCGCTTGCCCGAGAGCTCGGGCGCCTGGTCGGGGTGGGCGACGTAGTCGGCGAGGCGGGCGGCGTCGAAGCCGGGCTCACCCTCGGAGACGAGCCGGCGGCGGGCGTCGGCGGTGACGAGCGCGGAGAGCTCGGCGCGCCCGAGGCCCTGCCACGGCGAGGCGTCGGCCGCGGCGGTCACCTGCGCGTCGGCCGTCTCGGCGACGACGGGCGCGACGGCGGGGGCGGACGACTGGCGCGCGCCGCAGGCCGGTAGGAGCAGCGCGAGGGTGAGCGTGAGCAGGGTGGGGTGGCGCATGGGGCGCGCAAGATGCGCCATGGGCCGCCGGCGGATCAATGCCCCCGTGGCGGGACTTCGGGCGACCTCACCCGCGCTGCCGCGCCGCCCTCTCCATGAATGGAGAGGGCTCGTCTCACCTGCGCAGCTCGTGCTGAAACGCGAGCGTTTCCCGGAGCCCTCTCCATTCGTGGAGAGGGCGGCGCGGCAGCGCGGGTGAGGTCACGCGAACCCCTGAAATGCCACTACCGAGCTCATTTCCGTGAGGAGATGGCTCGGTAGTGGGTGGTGCGTCCGTTGGCGTGGACGCGGTGGGTGTTGTGGAGCTGACCGGGATCGAACCGGTGGCCTCCTCAATGCCATTGAGGCGCTCTCCCAGCTGAGCTACAGCCCCTCTCCGTTCGAGGGAGGTGAGTGTCTATCAGCGAGTGTTTCGGTCGTCAAGGCCTTGTGCGAGTCTGACGGCGAGATGCTCGGCGAGCGGGAATTCACGACCGAAGAGGTGGCCGGCTACTGCGGGGTGACGCGCCCGGCCGTGGTCTCGTGGATCGCCCAGTCGCTGCTGCCCGCGCACAAGACCGCGGGCGGCCACCGGCGGGTGCTGCGCAACGACCTCGCGCGCTTCCTGGAGCACCAGGGCTACGAGGTTCCGCCGGAGGTGGCGCGGGCGCGGCCGCTGTTGTTCGCGGTGGAGGGCGAGGCCGTGCGCATCGAGGTGCTGGCGGCGGTCTTCGCGCAGGACTTCGAGGTGCACCCCTGGCCCGCGGGCGTCGAGCTCCTGCTGGCGCTCGGGGTGCAGCGCCCCGACGTGCTGGTGGCGGCGCTGCCGATGGCGGCGCTCGACGGCGCGCGGCTGCTGCTGGCGGCGTCGCGCAGCGCGGCG
>JAQBQI010000691.1 GCA_028287085.1 Myxococcaceae bacterium | reverse complement strand
CGCCGCGCTGGCCCTCGACGACTCCGCCCCCGAGGCGGCGCGGGCGGCGGCGCGGGTGCTGCGGTCGACGCCGCTGCCGGGCGGGGAGATCGTCGCGCTGCGCACCGCCACCACCGACGCGCGCGCGCTCGACGCGGCCGAGACGATCATGGCGCACGCCTACGCGGGCGTGGTGCGCGCCGAGCCCGACGAGCCGGCGTGAGCGCGCCGTCCCGCACGGTGCACCAGGGCGACGGCGTCGCCTGGCTCGCCCGCGCGCCGCTGCCGCCCGACCACGCCGTGGTCACCTCGCTGCCCGACGTCTCGGAGCTGCGCGCGCTCGACGACGCGGCCTGGCGGCGGTGGTTCATCGACACCGCCGCCCTCGCCTGCCGCCAGGTCGCCGACGACGCGGTGGCGGTCTTCTTCCAGACCGACGTGAAGCGCGACGGCCGCTGGGTCGACAAGGGCTTCCTCGCGCAGCTCGGCGCCGGGGCCGCGGGCTCGCACCTCCTCTGGCACAAGCTCGTGCTCCGCGCCCCCGCCGGAACCGTCACCCCCGGTCGCCCTTCCTACGCCCACCTGCTGTGCTTCTCGCGCGCGCTGCGCCTCGACCCGGCGGGCGCGTCTGCCGACGTGCTCCCGCGCCTCGGCGAGATGACCTGGGCCCGCGCGATGGGCGTCGAGGCCTGCGTCGCGGTCTGCGACTTCCTCCGCGCGAGCACCGCGTGCCGCACGGTGGTCGACCCCTTCTGCGGCGTCGGCACCATGCTCGCCGTCGCCAACGCCCGCGGCCTCGACGCCGTCGGGGTCGAGCTCTCGGCGAAGCGCGCCGAGCGGGCCCGCGCGCTGATTCTGACCGCGGGCTGAGGGTGCGGCGCCCGCGGGGCTGTGGTAGTGCGCGGCAGCAACGCGATGGCTGACGCAGAGCACGAGATCGACGACGCCGCCGGGCGCATCCGCGCCAACCCCCTGCTCCACGAGATCTACCGGGACGTGTACGCCCGCATCCTCGAGGAGATCCCCCCGGCGGAGTTTCCGCGGGTGCTCGAGCTCGGCTCGGGGGGCGGCTTCTTCCGCGAGTTCGCGCCCCACACCATCACCAGCGAGTGCGTGCCGGTGCCGCGGGTCGACCGCGTCGTCGACGCCTGCAAGATCGCCGAGCACTTCGGCCCCGACTCGCTCGACGCCATCACGGCCTTCAACGTCTTCCACCACCTGCCCGACTGCGAGGGCTTCCTGCGCGGCGCGCAGACCGTCCTGCGCCCCGGCGGTCGCATCGTGCTCATCGAGCCGTGGTTCACCCCGGTCGGGCAGTGGTTCTACCGGGCCATCCACCACGAGCCCTCGCTGCTCGACCCCTCCGACTGGAGCATCGCCGGCGTCGGCCGCCTCGCGGGCGCCAACTCGCGCTTACCGACCAGCGTATTCCGCGACTCCGACGCCCGCTTCGCCCGCAGCTTCCCCGCCCTGCGCGTCGTGAAGCGCGAGCCCTTCCACAAGTGGCTCTACCTCCTGTCGGGCGGGCTCCGCCTCAACACCCGCATCCCCCGCCCCGTCGCGCGCGCCCTCGTCGCGGCCGACCGCGCGCTGCGCCCCGGCGACGCGTCCACCGGGCTCTTCGCCCGCATCGTCGTCGAGCGCCTCCCCGGCTGAGCGTCCCCTCCCTCCCACTTCCTTCTTCGGAGAGAACCCCACCGCATGACCGCTGAGATCACCCTCGACCTCGTCAAGCGCTTCCCCTCCAACGGACCGACCGACCCCATCCGCTACTACCGCCGCCCCCTCACGGGCTGGCTCTTCCGCGAGCGCATCAACCTCGGCCTGCGCATGCTCGGCGGCCTGCGCTTCGAGCGCGCGCTCGAGGTCGGCTACGGCTCCGGCGCGGTGCAGGTCGCCCTCCACGCCGTCGCGGGCGAGGTGCACGGCCTCGACCTCGACGCCGACCCCACCCTCGCCACCAGCATCCTCGAGGCCCTCTCGCTCCGGTCCGACCTGCGCCAGGGCTCGGTCTACGAGCTCCCCTACCCCGACGCGCACTTCGACCTCGTGGTGTCCTTCTCGACCTTCGAGCACCTGCACCACTTCGAGCAGGCGCTGGCCGAGGTGCGCCGCGTGCTGCGCCCCGGCGGCCGCTTCCTCCTCGGCATGCCCGCGGTCAACAAGATGATGGAGCTGTCGTTCCGCGCCATCGGCTTCAAGGGCATCGACGACCACCACGTCACGACGCCGCAGCAGGTCGCCGCGCGCTTCCACGCCCACGGCTTCGTCGTCGACGACCAGGCCCGCCTCACGCTCCCGCTCCCCGCCGCCCCGGGCGCCACCGTCTACTACGACTGGCTCCTGCGCCGCACGCCCTGAGGCCTCCGCTCCCTCCTTCCCCCGCGCCCGCGCGGAACACCCCGTGCACCGGGAGTCCCCCCACGATGGCTGCCCCGCCCCCCAAGCCCCTCGCGCACATCGACCGCGCGCTCGTCTTCTTCGCCCGCCTCGGCGCCCGCCGGCCCTACCGCGTGCTGCTCGGCACGCTGCTCGTGCTGCTGCTCTCCTTCGGCGCCGCGTCGCGCCTGGAGTTCCGCGAGGACTTCATCGAGCTGCTGCCCTCCGAGAGCGTCGGGGCGCGCCTCCTGCGCCACGCGATGGCCCGCATGGGCGGCGGCAGCGCGACGATGTTCGTGGTCGTCGACTCGCCCGACGCCGAGGCCAACCGCCGCCTCGTCGACGCGCTCGAGGTGCAGCTCCGCGCGCTGCCCCCGACGCTCGTGCGCACCGTCGAGCACGGCCCCGAGGAGATCCGCCGCTTCTTCTGGCAGCGCCGCTGGCTCTACGCCGAGGTGGGCGACCTCGAGGAGATCTCCTGCGAGCTCCAGCGCACGCGCCGCCGCGCGCAGCCCGGCTACGTCGACCTCGACGACGAGCCCTGCAGCGCCCTGCGCAGCGACCACGACCGGCCCGCCGCCGCCCCCAGCACCACCGCCGCGGCCGCGCCCGCCGAGCCCGAGCCGGCCCACGTCTCCGAGGCCGCGCGGCCCTTCCACCACTTCCGCGCGCAGCTCCGCACGCGCACCCGCGAGGTCGACCAGTACCCCACCGGGTATTTCCGCAACCCCGAGGGGACCCTCTACGCCATCGTGCTGCGCTCGCCCGCGACGGGCACCGGCGACAGCACGGGTGACCAGCTGATGACGCGGGTGAACCGTATCGTCCGCGACGTGCACCCCGAGCGCTTCCACCCGCGGGCGCAGGTCGGCCTCGGCGGCGACATCCCCAGCGCCGTCGCCGAGCGCGACGCCCTGAAGGAGGAGGCCATCAAGACCTCCGGGCTCGCCGTGGTGCTCATCCTCGGCGTGATCGTCCTCTTCTTCCGCTCGCTCTCGTCGCTCGCGCACATCGGGCTCGCGATGATCACCGGCGTGGGCCTCGCCTTCGCGGTGGCCTACTTCGCCTTCGGCTACCTCAACGCCTCGACGGCCTTCCTCGGCTCGATCATCGCGGGCAACGGCATCAACTACGGGATCATCTACCTCGCCCGCTACCGCGACCGCCGCGCGCTCGGCGACTCGGTCGAAGACGCCCTCGTCGACGCGGCCGTCACCTGCCGCCGCGGCACGCAGCTCGCGGCCCTCGCGGCGGCCTTCGCGTACGGCTCGCTGATGCTCACGTCCTTCCGCGGCTTCTCGCAGTTCGGCCTCATCGGCGGCGTCGGCATGATCTTCTGCTGGTGCGCCACGATGGTCGTCGTGCCGGCCACCGTCACCGCGGTCGAGCGCCTGCGCGCGCGGCTCTTCCCCGCCCGCGCGGCGCGGCTCTCGTCGGGCGCCACGCGCACGCCCATCTCGGGCTTCATCGCGGTCATCACCTCGCGGTACCCGAAGCAGATCCTCGCGGTGGGCGCGGTGCTCTGCGTGTGGTCGGCGGTCGCGCTGCCGAAGTACCTCCGCGACCCCTGGGAGTACAACTTCGCCAACCTCGGCTCGCGCGGCTCGCGCCACACCGGCGCCGACGCCTGGAGCAGCCGCGCCGACCGCATCTTCGTCGGCCGCGGCGGCTCGCCCGACATCCTCCTGGCCGACCGCTTCGAGGACGTGCTCGAGCTCTCCGCCGCCCTGCTGCACCGCGACCAGGAGCGCACCGGCGGGCGCTTCATCGACCACATCGAGACCGCGTGGGACCGCCTCGGCGGACAGCCCGCCGCGATGACCCGCAAGCTCGAGATCCTCCAGACCATCCGCGCCGACATCGACGCGATCCTCCCGGAGCTCTCCGGCGACGACCTCGCGCTCGCCCGCGAGTGGCGCCCGCCCGCCGACCTGCGGGCCCCGCAGCCCGACGAGTTGCCCGCCCTGGTGCGCGCGCAATTCACCGAGAAATCAGGGCGATTCGGCACGCCCGTCTTCGTCTACTACAAGCCGTGGTTCAGCCCGAGCGACGGGCGCAAGCTCATCATCGTCGCCGACCTCACGCAGAACGTCCGCCTCGCCGACGGCCGCACGGTGCCCACGGTGAGCCGCTCGACGGTCTTCGCCGAGATGGTTCGCGCGATGAGCACCGACGGCCCGCGCGCCACCTTCGCGGCCTTCATGGTGGTGGTCTTCCACTCCCTGCTCGCGACGCGCCGCCTCGGGCCCGCGGCGATGGTGCTCGGCGCGCTGCTCTCGGGCGTGCTCTTCACCGTCGGCGGCGCGGCCCACCTCGGCGTGCGCCTCAACTTCCTCAACTTCGTCGCGCTGCCGCTCACCTTCGGCATCGGCGTCGAGTACGCGATGAACCTCTACGACCGCGTCGAGCACCTCGACGACGTCGGCGAGGGCATCAGGTCGGTCGGCGGCGCGGTCACCCTCTGCTCGATGACCACCATCATCGGGTACGGCTCGCTGCTGGTGGCCGACAACCAGGCGCTGCAGTCCTTCGGCTACCTCGCGGTCGCGGGCGAGCTCTCGTGCATCCTCACCGCGATGCTGCTCCTCCCCTCCGCGCTCGTGCTCGCGCGCCGCCGCCGGGGGCGCGCCTCGTGACCGCCCCCCGCCGCGTCCTCTTCATCAACGACACCGCGCGCAACGGCGGCCCCGGCCGCAGCCTGCACGCCATCCTGAGCTTCCTCGACCCGGCGGAGATCCACCGCATGGTGCTGCTGCCGCGCGAGGACGCCATCGCGCGCCTGCTGCGCGACGCCGCCGTGGTCGACGAGCTCATCATCGAGCCCGACCTCATCGAGAACGCCTGGCAGCCGTGGGACCGCGCCGTCGAGCGCGCCGACCTCGACGCCCCGTGGTCGGTGCGCGGCCCGCGCCTCGCGCTCAACGTCGGCCGCATGGGGCGCCTCGCCGTGACCCTCCCGCGCCTCGTGCGCGCGCGCGGCGTCGAGCTCATCTACTGCAACGGCACCACCGCCGACTTCGTGGGCGGCCTCGTGGGCAACCTCACCGGCACCCCTGTCGTCTGGCACGTGCGCTACACGTCCATCCCGGCCGCGAGCGCGCCCCTGCACCGCGCCCTCGCCGCGAGCCGCGCGGTGCGCCGCATCGTCTGCGTGTCCAACGCCTCGGCGGCGCTCTTCCCGACGCTGCCCGGCAAGGTCGCGGTGGTGCACAACGCCGTCGACGTCGAGCGCTACGCCCGCGACGCCACGCCCGGCTCGCTGCGCGGCCCGATCGTCCCCGCCGACGCGTTCATCTACGGCAGCATGGGCCGCATCCTGCCGCGCAAGGGCTACCCCCACATGATCCGCGCGGCGCGCGAGCTCATCGACCGCTGCACCCCGGAGGAGCGCCACCGCCCCTACTTCGTGGTGCTCGGCGACACGCCCGCCGACCTGCCCGGCGACCACCTCGCGGAGTGCCGCGCGCTCGTCACCGAGCTCGGCCTCGAGGGCCGCTTCCTCTTCCCGGGCTTCACCGAGGACGTGCGCCCCTGGCTACAGGATTTCGACGTCGTGGTGCTCCCCTCGGTGTACCCCGACCCGCTGCCGCGCACGGTCATCGAGGGCATGGCCTACGAGCGCCCGGTGGTGGCCTTCGACGTCGGCGGCGTCGGCGAGATGGTGCGCGACGGCGCCACCGGAACGCTGCTCTCCCCCGACCCCTCGACCGCCGTCTTCGCCGACGCGATGCTCGCGTACCTCCGCGACCCCGCGCGCCTCGCCCGCGAGGGCGCCGCCGCCCGCCAGGCCGTCATCGACGGCTTCGGCGGACGCGCCCACGGCCGCGCGATTCAAGCCGAGATCGAGCGCGCGCTCCGGCCGGGCGCGTAGCCCGCCGTGCCGACGGGCTGAAGCCCGCGGCAACGCTGGGATCGATGAGCCTTTCCCCGAAGTCCGCAAGCGGACTCCTCCCTGTCAACGGCAGCGATCGGTGCACCACATAGGAAGTCCGCTTGCGGACTTTCGGTGGCTCCTCATCGATCCCAGCGTTGCCGCGGGCTTCAGCCCGTCGGCACGACTCAGCGGAAGAGGTCGCCGACGCGGTCGGTGGTGCGGCCGCGCGCCCAGGCGAGCAGCGAGCGCGTCTCGTCGACCAGCATCGGGTGGTGCACGTCGGCGGGGTGCAGCGCGACGCGCACCGGGACGCCCGCCCGGGGGTAGAGCCGCCCGAGGCGCGCGTAGGCCGCCGACGAGAGGCGGCGCCCGAGGGTGCGGCTCGCGTAGTTGAGCGCGGGGCAGAGCCGCCGCGCGCCGCTCGACGGCTCGTAGATGAAGAGCTGGTCTTCGGTGTAGTCGAGCCCGCGAGCCTTGAGCGCGGGCAGCAACCACGACCGCCGCGCCCACGCCGGCGGAACGAAGCCCCGCATCGGCAGGTCGAGCTCGCGCAGCATGGCGACGCCGGCGTCGAGCCAGCGCTCGCCCACCTCGCGGTCGTAGCTGGCGAACTCGGCCTCGCCCGCGGAGACGACCCTCTGCGCGACGAAGTGACCGACCCCGCGGCCCGGCAGCGAGCGGTGGAAGTACCCGTGGAGGAAGAGCTCGTGGCCCCCGTCGGCGAGGCCGCGCAGCATGCGGGCGTAGTCCGGGTCGGCGCGCAGCTCTCCGCCGTGGTGGAAGTCGGGCACCACGAGCAGGCCGGGCTTCACCCCGACCTCGTGGCACCACCGCAGGGCCGTCTCGACCTCCGCCTTCCAGCGCGGCGAGACGTCGTGAATGGACACGTGGATCAACGCGCCGACCTCATGGCCTCTTCATAGATCATGAAGAGCTCATCGAAGTGCGAACCCGCCGCCGGGATCGTCTCGGCCCTCGCGACCGCGCCTGCGGCGAGCGCCCCGGGTGGCTGATCGAGTAGCCGCTCGATGGCCAGCGCGGCTTCCAGTGGGGTGGCCGCGGGTTCGTAGGTGACGCCGCAGGTCGCATCGACGAGCTCGCCCGCCCCGCCGGCCGCGGGGGCGACGACGGCGAGGCCCGAGGCGAGGGCCTCGGCGACCGCGAAGCCGAAGGTCTCCACGGCGCAGCCGTGCACGAGCGCGTCGGCGCTGGCAACGGTGCGGGCGTAGCGCGCACGGTCGGTGATGAAGCCCGTGAAGTGGGCGCCCAGCCCGAGGCGGGCCGAGCGCGCTTCGAGGCGCTGCCGCTCGGGCCCGTCGCCGAGCACCACCACCGCGATCGGCCGGGATTTCGCGGCGACGGCGAGGGCCTCGAGCACGAAGCCCACGCGCTTCTCGAGCGCGAGCCGGCCCACCACGACGACGAGTCGGGCCCTCGGATCGGCGGCCTTCGCGCCGAGCAGCGAGGCGCGCAGGGCCTCGTCGCGCAGGGCCGGGGAGAAGCGCGCGCGGTCGATGCCGAAGGGCGCCTGCACCACGCGCGGGACCCCCGCGGACTCCAGCCGGGCGGCCAGCCAGCGGGCCGAGACGACCGTCCGGTCGAAGCGCGAGGCGAGGCTTCGCAGGCCCGCCCAGAGCGGCGCGACCATGACGTCAGCGGCTTTTTCCCCGACGAAGCGTGAGAGTACGGGTCGTGCATAGCTCCCGATCTGATCGGAATGCAGAACGAGCGCACGCACTGGAACATCGACCTGGGTCGCCGCGAGGTACGCGGCCACGTAGGGCGACGAGGCCTGCAGCACGTCGGGTCGCTCGCGGGCGATCAGGGCGCGCAATTCGGGGACGTTCCAGAGTGCGTGGTAGCTGGGGTCGTAGGGCATGGCGGGCCCTTTGACCCTCACGAGCCTCCCGCCCTCCACGGTGGATTCCCCGGCGCGTGGGCCGGGGGCGACGACCACCACGCGATGGCCACGCAATGTCCCCTCCCGAAGTAGCTGTGTTAGGTACGCGCGCACGCCGCCGCCCCGCTCCGAGAAGAATTCCGTCACGTCGAGAAGCTTCACGGCGACCGCTTCTAGCAGAGCTTTCGGGACTTGCTTCGTCAGGACACACCCAATGAACGCACCCAACAACTCCCGCCAACGACCGCGCCCGTCCGGCAACCGCTGGCCGAAGCGCATCGCGATCCTGAGTGACTACGTGCGGCTGCCGTACGCCAACGGCGCCACCTTCGCGACGCAGTTCCTGTATCGGGAGCTCACGAAGCGGGGCCACGAGGTGACGGTCATCGGCCCGCGCGACCCCGACGCCAGGCCCGAAGACCTCCCCGAGCGGCACATCTGCCTGCCGAGCGTCCCCCTCCACAACCACCCCGGCGTGTACATCCCGCTGCCCCTCGAAGGCATCCTCCGCGAGAAGCGCGACTGGGACTTCGACGTGGTGCTCGGCCAGACCGCCAGCGAGCTCATGGAGCTCGGCCTGTGGCTGCGCGCGACCCGGGGCATCCCCCTCGTGGCCGTCAACACGGTGCACCTGCCGAGCGTCTACCCCGTGGTGATGCCCGAGTCGCTGCACGAGTCGAAGGCCGCCCACTGGCTCTTCCAGAAGACCTTCCTGAAGCTCGCCGACAGCACCTCGGCCAGCGCCTACAACGGCTGCGACGGGCTCATCGTTCTCTCCAACGGGCTCAAGCAGTACTGGGAAGAGCGCGGCGTCACGACGCCCATCCACGTCATCCCCCGCTGCGTCGAGCCGAAGATCTTCGACACCGCCCCGGGCCCCGACCCCTTCCCCCGCCACTTCCGCAAGGGCGCCCGCCTGCTGGTGGTGTGTCGCCACACCCGCGAGAAGGCCGTCGAGCGGCTGCTCGAGATCTTCGCGCGCTACATCGCCCCGGCCAACCCCGACGCGACGCTCACGCTCCTCGGCGACGGCCCCGACCACGACCTCTTCCGCCACACCGCCGAGGCCCTCGGCGTGCGCGAGAAGACCCACTTCCCCGGGGAGTTTCCGCTCGGCGCGCTGCCGACCTGGTACCACCACGCCGACCTCTTCACGTACACGTCCCTCTCCGAGACCTACGGCCAGGTCGTGAGCGAGGCCCTCTGGTCGGGCCTCCCCGTGGTGGCCTTCGCCGACGGCATGGGCGTCTCGCAGCAGGTCGAGCACGACCTCACCGGCCTGCTCGTCGAGCCCGGCCCCGACGCCGAGATGGCCGACTGGCGCTTCGCCCGCGCCGCCGTCTCGCTGCTGCGCAACCCGCGCCGCCGCCAGATGCTCGCGACGCAGGCCGCCGCCCGCGCGCACGACCGCTCGGCGCCGCACAAGATGCTCGAGCGCTTCCTCGACGCCTTCGAGGCCGCGCGCGCGCACCGCGACGCCAACCCCCCCGACACCACCAGCCCGCGGCTCGCGACCGCCTTCCACGGCGGCCGCTGGATGGCCATCAACAGCATCGTCTACGGCCTCGGCCACCTGCGCCCGCCGGCCGTCGTCAACCGCCACGGCCGCCGCCAGCCCGCCTGGAACGACCTCCCCGACGTCCCCGCCGCCCGCCCCTCGACGCACGCCCGACTCGGCTGATCGCCCGCCCCGGCGCGCTGCTAGTCTGCGCGCGATGAAGCTCTGCGCCGTCTCCGTCGACCTCGACGAGGTCCCCTGCTACCACGCCATCCACGGGCTCGCGCCGCCCGACGACGGCAGCGCCCACGCCGTCTACACCCGCGCGGTGCCGCGGCTCGGCGAGCTCTTTACCGAGCTCGGTATCCCCGCGACCTTCTTCGTCATCGGGCGCGACCTCGGGGCGCCCATCGCGCGCTCGGCGGCGCTCGGGCTCGACCGCGCGGGCCACGAGCTCGGCAATCACTCCATGAACCACCGCTACGACCTGGTGCGCCTCGGCCCCGAGGCGATGCGCGCCGAGGTGCGCGGCGCGAGCGACGCCATCGCCGCCGTGGTGGGCCGCCGCCCGGTGGGCTTTCGCGCGCCCGGCTACACCATCACCGACGGCCTCTTCGACGTGCTCGCGGGCGAGGGCTTCGCCTACGACAGCTCGGTCTTCCCCTGCCCCGCCTATTACGGCGCGAAGACCGCGGCCATCGGGCTCATCGCCGCCCGCGGCCGCGCCAGCCGCTCGATCGTCGACCGGCCGGGCGTGCTGCTCGCGCCCGCCGACCCGTACTTCCCCGCGCGGCCCTACTGGCGACGCGCCGCGCTCGGCGCCTCGCTCGTCGAGCTGCCCATCGGCGTCACCCGCGGGGCGCGCCTCCCCTTCATCGGCACCACCGTCTCGATGCTCGGCCCCGCGCTCGCCCCGCTGCTCGCCCGCCAGATGGTGGGCCGCCCGCTGGTGAACCTCGAGCTGCACGGGCTCGACCTGCTCGACGCCGACGACGGGCTGCGCGGCCTCGCGGCGCACCAGCGCGACCTGGCCGTCCCGGTGTCGCGCAAGGCCGCGGCGCTGCGGGCGACGGTGCGGTCGCTGCGCGACGCGGGCTACGAGTTCGTGACCCTGCGCGACGCGGCCGGCGTCTTCGCGCACCGCGCCCGCGACTGAGGGTCGGGAGCTCTGGAATTCAACCGTTTGCGCCGGGCGGGGCGCGCGGGAGCTCCCGGGTCGACAATTGGCCTTCTGCGCGCGCCCGGGCCGGGCCGGCAGTGGGGCGTCGGCGCGAAAAGCCCTGCAATTTCAGCCGTCTTCTTCCGAGAGGGCAATCGTCGTTGGCCCGAGTGACCCGTCGCGGGGGTCGGGGCCGCGGGCCGATGTGCTCAATGGTAGCCCCGGAATTGAGCGTGTTCGTGCGCAGAGGATCTACCCAAGCGCGATGGAGGATGTATCGTCTGCCTTGTCATTCGATCCGATGGGGGATCGAAACAGCAGAGGTGATGAGCGATGGCGAAGGCAAAGGCACCGGCCAAGAAGGCCGGCAAGACCGCAGCGAAGAAGTTGACCAAGGCCGGCCTGGTGCAGGCCCTCCAGGAGTCGGTTGGCGACTCGGTCTCCAAGGCCCAGGTCAAGTCGGTTCTCGAGGCGCTCTCCAGCGTCGGCGAGAAGGAGCTCAAGAAGAGCAAGGTGTTCGTGCTGCCGGGCTTCGCGAAGTTCGTCGTCGCGGACAAGCCGGGCCGCCCCGCCGGCGAGTTCCTGAACCCCTTCACCAAGATGATGGAGCACCGCGACGCGAAGCCCTCTTCGCGGACCGTGCGCGCCCGGCCGATCAAGGCCCTCAAGGACGCGGTCAACTGACTGCGGCGGTCGGCGCCTCCCCGGAGGTCCGATCACCCGTCCCGAGTCTCTTCAATCAACATCGTGCGGCGTCGGTTGTCTGGTAGCCTCTCCGGAGGAAGCCATGACCACCGAACGCCGCGCTTTGCTTTTGGGCGCCCTCGCCACCCTCGCGGTGGCCTGCTCGAAGCCGCAGCCCCCCACCATCACCCCCCGCTCGGCCGACGTCACGGGCGCCAACGCGCAGGGACTGGGGCTCCGCGTCCATTGCGTGATCCGCAATCGCAACGCCTTCGCGCTCACGGTTCAGCGCGTGTCGGTGCGCCTCACCCTGGCGAGCCGCGACCTCGGCGTCACCGAGCTGCCCAGCGCCCTGCGCCTCCCGACGAACACCGACGTCCCGCTCGACATCGACGTCCGCGCCCCCTGGGGCGACCTCCCGGGAATCATCGCGGTCTCGATGTTCAATGAGAACATCCCCTATCGGCTCGACGGCACCGCCCGCGTCGGCGGCGAGCGCCTGAACGTGGACGTGCCCTTCCGACTCGAGAGCACCCTGCCCCGCCGGGTGCTGCTCGGCGCCGCGAGCAGCGCCGCGCCGGGGATTCCGCCGCTGCGCTGATTCGCAATGATGGGTTGAGGGGCGACCGGCCGGCCGCCCGCTCCGGGGGCGATCAGACCGAGTCGCGGCGGCGCAGCAGCACGCCCATCAGAATCAGGAAGAAGAAGAGCATCCCGGCGAGCACGCCGTTGTGGATGATCGGTCGGTCCCAGGTGGAGAAGCCCCAGGCGCCGGAGCGCTCGGCCGTGCGGGAGATCTCCTCGACCGCGCAGTTGAACACGTTGACGTTGTTGTGGAGGCTCACCCCGTTGCTGCCGGGCGGCATGCAGGTCTGGATGCGCCACGGGACCTCGAGGGTGTCGCGCTCGGCCGACATCACGCCCTCGAAGGACCAGCGCGCGGGCATCATCGCCATGAGGCCGGTGAGCCAGCTCTTGTTGGTCATCGGGACGAGCAGCCCGCCGAGCACCACCTGCGGGATGAGCGCGATGGGGGTCAGCGCCATCGCGGCCTCGGACGAGCTCACCGCGGTGGAGATGACGAGCCCCAGCGCGACGCCGGTCATCGCGGTCAGCATCATCGAGCCGAACATCGGGAAGAACGCGTCCATCGTCCCGTGCCCGAGCTTCAGCGAGAAGTACACGATGGTCAGGAGCACCGCGCACTGCAGCAGGCAGAGCAGCGAGAGCAGCACGAACTTCGACATCATGTAGTTGAAGATCGAGAGGTTCACCATGCGCTCGCGGCGGTAGATGGCGATCTCGGAGACCACCTCGCGCGCCGCGTTGCTCACGCCGAACCAGAGCGACCCCACCGTGAGGAAGAAGATCGCGCCCTTGAAGTCGTCGACGGGCAGGAAGCGCGACGCGGGCAGCGCGCACATCTGCTGCGTCTGGGCCTGGAGCGCGGCCTCCATCCCGAGCACCTGGTTCTGGCACCAGAGGTCGGGGAGCTTCGGCGAGTCGAAGAAGACCGCCGCGAGCAGGCCGCCGATGATGGGCGCCTGCAGGAGCATGATCATGAGCCCGGAGACGTCGCGGGATTTGATCTTGGCGTAGCGCGAGAGCAGCAGCCCGAACTGGCGGATGAGCGGCACCGCCGAGCGGGTGGGCGGCCGCGACTGGCCCGGCTTGCCGGGCTCGCGCTTGCCCGAATACATGTTGCGGAAGACGGCGTTCTCGGGGCGGTAGAACTCCGCGCGCCACTCGCGGGCGGCCCCGAGGCGCGCCTCGGACTTGTTCGGAAACTGACCCCGCTTGACCACGTCATCTTCGCGGTTCTTCAGCTGGTCGAACATGTCGCGCGGGTTGTCGATGGGCTGACCGCGGTAGCGCGCGAAGAACTCGTAGGAGTCCTTGCCCGAGGGGCCGAAGTACACGGGCTCGCCGCCGAAGCCCATGATGAAGGCGAGGTTGAACTTCTCGAACTCCTCCTTCGCCGGCTGGTGGATCGTGACGATGATCGTCTTGCCGTAGCGCTTGGCGAGGTTGGAGAGCAGGTCGATGAGCGCCACCGTGTCGTCGGCCGCGAGCCCCGAGGTCGGCTCGTCGAGGAACATCAGCGCGGGGTCGGTGACGAGCTCGAGCGCGATGTTCACGCGCTTGCGCTGGCCGCCCGACAGCACCTTCTTGATCGGCGACCCGATGATGGTGTTGGCGAGGTGGTCGAGCCCGAGGTCCTTCATGGTCTGCTGGACGCGGCGCTCGATCTCCTCGTCGGAGTAGTCGCTCGGCAGGCGGAACTTCGCGCTGTAGCTGATGGCCTCCTTCACGGTGAGCTCGGGGTGCAGCAGGTCGTCCTGCGGCACGTAGCCGATGCTGCCGCGGAGCGCGTCGTAGATGGCGTAGAGGCTCTCGCCGTTGACCCGCACCTCTCCCGACGTCGGGCGGAGGTAGCCGTTGAGCACCGTGAGCAGCGTCGTCTTGCCCGCGCCCGACGGGCCCATCAGCGCGATGAGGTCGCCCGGCAGCGCCTTGAAGGTGACCTTGTTGAGCAGGATCTTGTCGGTGCCGGGCTTGTCGCGGTCGGGCACCTTCAGGAAGAGGTCGAGCGCCTCGATCTCGACGAGGTTGGCGCTCTCGAACTGGCTCTCCTGCTCGATGTACGCCGCGATGGCGTTGCCCTGCAGGTCGACCACCACGGGGTACGGGCCGATGAAGATCTTGGTCTTCGGCGCGACCGCCACGGTCTGGCCGGGCACGAGGCGCTGGCCGTTGACGTAGGTTCCGTTGGTCGAGCCGAGGTCGCCGACGATGAGCGAGCCGTCGGGGGCGCGCATCACCGACGTGTGCCGGCTCGAGACCTGCGGGTACGGCAGCACGATGTCGCAGCTGGGGAGCCGGCCGATGATCGCGATGGCCTTGTTGGCGCCGCTCAGGTCGAAGGAGCCGAACATCGTCTTGTGCGCGCCGGCCTGCGGCTGCACGGGCGCCGGCGTCGGCATCGACATCGGCCCGCCCTGCAGCGACTGCATCGGGCCGTGCCCCTGCGACATCGGCCCGCCCTGCAGCGACTGCATCGGGTTGGGCCCCGGCATCCCGCCCTGGGCGGTCATCGGCACGGGCCCCGCGCCCATCATCGAGCCGGCCGGCGCGCCCGCGAGCTCCATCAAGACGGCGCTCGGGATCCACACGGCGCCGAGCGAGTAGCCGCCGGCCACGTCGATGGGCACGGGCTGGTTCGCCGGGAGGCGCTGCGAGGCGCGGTCGAAGGTTCCGCTGCGGCTGCCGAGGTCGGTGACGGTGCGCGACTGGAGGTCGACGCGGAGGTGCGTGCCGCTCACCGTCGGGTGCGAGACCACCACCTGGGCGCGGCCCGGGTCGCGCCCGACGGTGATCACGCCGGGCCGCTCGAGGGGCAGCGCCGAGCGGTCGAGGAAGAGCCTGGAGACCTCCGGCGAGTCGAGCGGAACCTTCGCGCCGCCGACCATCACGCGCGCGTGGAAGCCCGCGAGCTGCACCGACTCGTTGGGGGTGAGCTGCCGGCCGTCGACCTCGGTGCGGCCCTGCGCGAGGTCTTGCAGCCAGAGGCCGTCGCGCCAGAGGAGTTGAGCGTGTCGGGCGGCGACGCCGGGGCCCTGCACCAGGAGGTCGCACCCGGGCGCGGCCCCGATGATCAACTGAGTCTTCGTCGGCATGGCGCGGCAGTGTATCGAAACACCGCCGGGATGGAACACTTCTCCCGCGGGGAGAGCGCCGCGCTACTCGACCTCGTCGACGATGCGGATGCCCGGCGTGAGGTTGGACACCTCGAAGCGGGAGAACAGCCCGTCGCGATCGAGGTCGCCCGAGGCGGCGGCGAAGTACCACGACGCGCGCTGCGCCGTCGGGAGCAGGGCGTAGCCGAGGTCGGGCGTCGCGCCGCCCACCGCGGGGGCCACGCCGGGCCGGCCCGCCACGGTCTGATAGGAGTACCGGACGCGCTGCCGGGGGCGCACTCCCAGCTGGTTCCACGAGGCGGGGAGGTTGGCGTAGAAGTCGGTCTGGCCGTCGGCGTCGCGGGTCGTGAGCGCGGGCCACCAGTTGTTGCCCATCACCCCCGACGAGCCGTTGGAGGTGCCCGACAGCGCGTAGTCGTTGGAGGTATCGGCGTAGGTGTTGAAGGTCGCGCGGTAGGCCTCCTGCGCCGACGTGATGCGCCCCAGCACCTCGGAGGCTTCGAGCGCGAAGGACTTGTACCGGCTGCGCGAATACAGCGGCATCGCGATGGCCGAGAGGATGCCGATGATGATCACGACCATCATCAGCTCCACCAGGGTGAAGCCACTCGCGCTCGGGTCTCGTCGTGCCTTCATGGAGGGTCCCTGTCTTCTGCGCGCCCGCTCGCCGGGGGGGCCGCGCGCGACCCCGAGACTATGCCCTCCGCCGCCCCCGCGGCAACCGCCGGCGCGGGCCGCGGGGCCGTCCGCGGGTGGGGCGATGTCAGGAGCGCTTCTGGCGATGCGCTCCATCGTGCTACGCACCATGCAAGGTGCCCATGCGACCCGACTCCAAGACCGCACTTCTCCTCCCGGGCCTCGGCGCCGCGCTGCTCGCGGCCCTCGCCGGCTGCGACGCCGGCCCGTCGACCCGCGACTGCAACTCCCGCCTCGCCTACTGCGACGGCGGAATGGACTCCACGACCGCCGTCGACATCCCCTTCCGCGACGTGCGCCCGATCGACACGAGCGACCTCTTCACCGGACTGCAGTCGGTGAGCATCACCCCGGCGAACCCGACCGTGGTCGTGCGGGGCGTCGTGGTCAATCAACCCTTCATGGCCTTCGGCACCTACGCCGACGGCACCGTTCGCCCCATCACCCTCGGCACCTGGTCGCTCACCCGCGCCCGCGCCGGATCGATCGACCCGGCCACCGGCACCTTCACCGCCACCGGCCAGGTCGGCGACGTCACCGAGGTGCACTACGAGCTGCCCCGCCCCGGGGCCGACGCCCTGCGCGCCACCACCAACCTCACCGTGCGCTACGAGCGCGAGTTCTTCGCGGCGCCCTCCACCGAGGCCGACCGGGCCCGCTTCGCCACCGTCGTCACCGACCCGACCCGCGCGGCCGTGGTGCGCTACCCCCTCGACACGGCCCTCATGCCGCAGAACGTCGCGCCGCTCGACGTGCAGTGGGAGCAGGGCGCCGCGGGCGACGTCTACCGCGTGCGGCTCACGAAGGCCCACGTCGCCGTCACGGGCTTCGTCACCCACAGCGGCGCCGCCTTTCGCTTCGACTGGAACGTCGACCCCGCCGGCTGGCGCGCCCTGGTCGAGTCCGACCTCGACGAGCCCATCGCGCTGCGCGTCGACCGCGCGACCGCCGGGGCCGCCATCGAGGGCCCCGCGCGCACCGTGCGCGTCGCCCAGGGCTCGCTCGCCGGCGCCATCTACTACTGGGACCTCCGCGCCGGGCGGATCCTGCGCATCCGCGAGGAGCTCACCGGCCCGGTGCGCGAGACCGTGCTCGCCAACCCCCCGACCCGCGCCACCGGCCCGGCCGAGAACCGCCAGTGCGTCGCCTGCCACACCATCTCGCGCGATGGCCTTCAGATGGCCGCGGAGCTCTGGGAGGGACAGGGTCCGTCCACGGTCTTCGACCTCGCGGCCGGCGGCACCCCGACGCGCTTCCCCTCGACCGACACGGCGGCCTCGCCGTCGTGGGTCTACGCGTCGTTCAACGCCAACGGCACGCGGCTCATCGCCAACCGCCTCGACGGGCTCTTCCTGGTGAACCCCGCGACCGGCGCGGTGGTGCCGCCCGCCGCCGGGACGCTGCCGCGCGGCAACAGCGTGCAGCCCTCGTGGTCGCCCGACAACAACACCATCGCCTTCGTCTCCGACGCCACCGGCGACGGCCCGACCGCCTTCGGCACCAGCGGGCTGTCGACCATTCCCGTGACGGGCGCCGACAGCTTCGGCGCCGTGGCCCAGCGCGTGACCGGGGGATCGCTCGCCACGCAGCGCGAGGGCGGCCGCGCCGTCGCCTACCCGACCTGGACCCCCGACTCCCGCTGGATCGCCTTCCAGCACGGCCCCTACAGCGAGAGCGACCGCGCCGGCGCGACCGCCACGGCGCCGCGCACGCGCTTCCCCGCGGCGCTCTACCTCATCGGCCCGGCCGGGGGCACGCCCACCCGCCTCACCAACGCCTCGGCCGACGAGCGCGAAGACGACGCCTACTTCCCCAACTTCTCGCCCTTCGTGCAGGGCGGACAATACTGGCTCCTGTATTTCTCCCGCCGCGACTACGGCAACGCCCAGGCGGGCACGCGCGGCACCGGCCGCCGCCAGCTCTGGGTGACCGCGGTCAGCACCGCGGTCACGCCGGGCGCCGACCCGTCGAGCGTGCCCTACTGGCTCCCGGGCCAGGACGTCGCGAGCGACAACGTCAGCGGCTTCTGGGCGCCGCAGCCGTGCCGCCCGCGCGGCATGAGCTGCACCGTGTCGAGCGAGTGCTGCGCGGGCACCTGCGGCCCCAACGCGGCCGGCGCGCTGGTCTGCAACCCGCCGCCGCCGGAGGCGATGTGCCGGCGCGAGGGCGAACGCTGCGGCGCCGACGGCGACTGCTGCGACGGCCTGAGCTGCGCGGCCAACGTCTGCCTGCGGCCGCCGGGTTGACCGCCGCCGGGATCGCGTTGGGCTCCGCCGCGCGGGTCCGGTACGATCGCCCGCGGCCGCCGCCCGGGGGGGCGCACTCCACCACCCCGCGGCGTAACGGGCGCCCGAGCCAGCACCCCCCATGACCCCCACCCTCCGACTCCTCCTCGCCCTCGCGCTCGCCTGCGCGGCGGCGTGCACCAGCGACCCCCCGGCGACGACGCCCACGGACGACGCCTCGCTCGACGCCGCGGCTGACGACGTGGGCAGCGCGGCGGACGTCCGCGGGCCGCGCACCGACGGGGCCTGCGAGGCCGACCTCGACTGCGACGACGGGCTCTACTGCGACGGCGCCGAGCGCTGCGTGATGGGCCGCTGCGCCGCGGGCACCAGCCCCTGCGACGACCGCTACTCGTGCACCCGCGAGGTGAGCTGCGACGAGGACACCCGCGCCTGCCGGCGCGTGCCCGACGACTCGGTCTGCGGCGACGGCAACGCGTGCAACGGCACCGAGCGCTGCGACCCGTCGACGCCCGGCGCGCTCGCCGGCACCGGCTGCCAGCCGGTGCGCGCCGACGACCAGATCGACTGCGACGACCGCAACACCTGCACCATCGACTCGTGCGACGTGCGGGTGGGCTGCGTGCACTCGCCCCGCGACCTCGACGGCGACGGCTACGTCGCGACCTCGTGCACGACCGACGCGACCCCGCGCGGCGCGCCGGGGACCGACTGCAACGACAGCGATCCGCGGGTGTTTCCGGGCGCGCCGGAGGTCTGCGACGACGGCCGCGACAACAACTGCAACCTGCTGGCGGACTTCGCCGACACCACCGTCTGCCGCCCGGCCAACGACGCGTGCGAGCGCGCCCAGGAGATTCGCGTCGGGGCCCCGGCGACCTACTCCGTGACGGGCTCGACCGTCGGCCTCGGGTCGACCTTCGCCGTCGGCTGCGGGCGCGCGGGCCAGCCCGTCGCCCTCTACCGCTTCACCCTCGCCGCGCCGCAGGACGTCGCCGTCACCGACGACGACACGGCCGCGCCCGTCGGGGTCATCGCGCTGCTCTCGGCCTGCGCGCCCGCAGCCGAGCTGCGCTGCGCCCGCGGCGTCTCGTCGACCGCGCCGCAGCTGCAGGTGCGCTCGCTCGCCGCGGGGACCTACTTCCTCGCCGTTCAGACCAGCACGCCGCGCATCTTCCGCCTGCGCCTCACGGTCGGGCGGCCGACGACGGCGCCCGCGTCCGACCTCTGCCCCGCGCCGGGCGCGACCGCCGCCTTCGACCTCGCCGACGGCGAGGCGCACGCGGTCTCCTTCGCGGGCCTGCTCCCCGACTACTCCCTCAGCTGCGACACCGGCGCGCCGTCGCCCGACGCGGTGTTCCCGCTGACCATTCCCGCGCGGCGCAACGTCACGCTCACCGTGACGGGCCCGGCCAGCGAGCGCGTCACCTTCGCCGTGTTTCGCGCGCCCTGCGGCGCGGCCGCGAGCGAGCTGCGCTGCGCGACGGCGCTCACCACCACCCGCATCGTGCAGCGGCCCCTCGAGGCCGGCGCCTACTTCGTCGTGGTGCGCAGCCAGACCGGCCGCGACGTCACGCTCCAGGCGACGGTCACCGACCCGACGATGCGCACGCCCGGCGACGTCTGTCCGGGCATCGCGGTCGCGCCCGACGGCCCCGAGATCACCCTCACGCCGCCCCGCTTCGAGGCCTTCCCCGACGTCGGCACCAGCTGCGGCTCGAACGGCAGCACCGACGGGTGGACCGACATGGTCGCGCGCTTCACGCTGACCGAGGCGCGCGACGTGACCGTGAGCATCGCGGGCTCGGGCTCGGCCTCGCTGCGCATGCAGCTCCAGTCCGACTGCGCGGCGCGGACCTCGGCGATCGGCCCCTGCGTGAGCGGCGTGCCGCCGGTGCGCCGCTACCGCGGGCTCGCCGCGGGCACCTACTACGTCGTCGTCGAGAGCAACGCCCCGCCGCCCGCGCTCACGCTGAGCGTGACCACCACCGCGCCGGGGGCGCGCCTGCCGGGCGACACCTGCCCCGGCGTCGAGGCCGCGCCCGACGGGCCGCCCGGGGTCGTCTCGCTCGCCGGCCTCGACACCGTCTCCGACCTCGGCACCTCGTGCGGCTCGGTGCGCCCGGCCGACGCGTGGACCGACTGGGTCTTCCACTTCCGCCTGACGGCGCCGCGCGACGTGACCCTGACGATGCTGGGCGGCACCGCGCTGCGCATGCAGATGTTCACGGGCTGCGGCGCCGGCTCGAACTCCGTGGGCGGCTGCGTGACGGGCACCTCGATGGCCGAGCGGCGCTACCGCACGCTCCCCGCGGGGGACTACTACGTCGTCGGCGAGCAGGCGGGCGCGGCCGGGCTCTCGGGCACGGCGCGCCTCCTCGTCGCGACGAGCGATCCGGGGGTGCGCGCCGCGGGCGACACCTGCGCGACCGCCGCGGCGGTGCTCCCCGACGGCCCCGTGGTGGTGCTCCCGGTGGCGACCTTCGACCCGGTGCCCGACCACGGGACCCCCTGCGGCTCGGCCACCCTCAGCACCGGCACCTGGACCGACTTCGCCGCCACCTTCACGCTCGCGACCCCGCGCGACGTGACGGTCACCCTCACCCCGACGCCCTCGGCGCAGCTCTTCGCCGCGCTCGAGCGCACCTGCGGCAGCGCCGCGAGCATCAACGGCGCCTGCCTCGCGGGCACCTCGGGCGCCCCGTGGGTGCAGCGCTACCCGTCGCTGCCGGCGGGCACCTACGCCGTGCTCGGCGAGGCCCGCTCGCTCAGCGCGACCGCGACGGTCGGCGTGGCCGTGACGACCCTGCCGGCCGGCACGATGCCCACCTACCGGCGCACCGAGGCGCCCGCCGAGGCGGCCTACGTCGACGCCTGCGCCGCCCCGGGCGCGCGCCGCGCGCTGCAGAACGTCAACGACGCGCAGGTGAGCGACGCCGTCCCCTTCCCCTTCCGCTACTGGGGCGCCGCGGTGTCGGTGGTCAACATCGCCTCCAACGGCTTCATCAACTTCGACGGCGCGAACTCCGCGGCGACGTCGGGGCTGATCCCCGACCGCGCGGCGCCCAACGGGGTGATCGCGGCGTACTGGCTCGACCTGATCACCCGCGACAGCGGCGTGTGCATCGCGACGGTCGGCGCGGCGCCCAACCGCCGCTTCGTCGTGCAGTGGGACGACGCCGCGTACTACCCGGCGCGCACCGGCAACCTTTCGTTCGAGATCGTGCTCAACGAGGGCACCAACGCCATCGACATGCTCTACCCGTCGCTGGGCGCCCCCACCGCGAACGTCACCCTCGGCCTCGAGAGCGGCGACGGCATGGACGGCGCGGTACTGTGCAGCGCCTCGGCGGCGTGCCCGATCGCCAGCGGCGCCCGCGTCCGATGGCTCCCGACCCCGTGAGCGCGCCGTGACCGACCACGAAGGAACCACGAGAACCCGATGAAGCTCCCCGCCCGCGCCCTCGCCGCCCTCGCCCTCACGGCCGCCTGCAAGGAGTCCCGCCCCCCGGGCGTCTCGAGCGACGTGCCGATCGTGCTCTTCGACAGCGGCCCCCGCCCCGACGTGCCCGCCATCGACGCGCCCCCCGCGCCCGACACGGGCGTCGCCCGCGACGTTGCGCCCGGCACCGACGGCGGGCCCCCGCGCGACACCGGGCCCCTCGTCGTCGAGGCCTTCCGCCCCATCGCCCCGCTCTCGGGGGCCTACGCCCGCTCGCTGCGCCCCACCTTCCGCTGGACGGCGCTGGCCGGCGCGACCTCGTACCGCGTCGAGTACGCCACCGCGCGCGGCTTCATGGAGGTCGCCTCGACCGAGGCCAGCACCACGACCTCGTTCACGCCGACGGCCGACCTCCCGCGCGGCCTGCGCTGGTGGCGCGTGGTCGGCGTGAACGGCACCGCCACGCTGCGCACGACGGTGGCGTGGCCCGTCACGCTGGGCCGGGCCCCGCACGACCTCAACGGCGACGGCCGGGCCGACGTGGTCATCGGCGCGGCCGGCCGCGACTCCGGCAACAACACGCCCACCGGCGAGGTGTACGTGCACTTCGGCGCGGCGACGGTGCCGGCGAGCCCCAGCGTCACGCTCACCGCGTCGATGCCGGGCGAGCGCCTCGGCACCGCGATCTCGACGGCGGGCGACGTCAACGGCGACGGCTACGCCGACCTCCTCGTAGGCGCCGGGTACTTCCGCGACGGCGACGCGGGCGCGACCTCCGAGACCGGACGCGCCGCGATCTACCTGGGCGGGGCGTCGATGGCGACGAGCCCGTCGGTGCGCCTCGCGGCGCCGGTGCCGGGCGCGGGCTTCGGGCGCGCGCTCGCCATCGTCGGCGACGTCAACGGCGACGGCTACGCCGACTGGGTCGTCGGCGCGGCGGCCTACGACCGCCTCTCGGGCCGCGCGTGGCTCTACTACGGCGGCGCGACGCCCGACGCGATGCCCGACCTCGAGCTCACCTACGCGATGCCCGGCGACGCCTTCGGCACCTCGGTCACCGGGGCGGGCGACCTCAACGGCGACGGCTTCGCCGACGTGGCCGTCGGCGCGCCGCAGACGGTGGGCTCGTCGGTCGGCGAGGTGCGCGTCTTCTACGGCGGCGCGACGCCCAACAACGTCGTCGACGCCAACCTCGTGGGCGCGGGGACCAACCTCTTCGGCACCGCGGTCGCGGGCGCCGGGGACTTCAACGGCGACGGCTTCGCCGACCTGGCCGTGGGCTCGCCAAGCATCGGCGGCGCCGGGGCGGTGGCCGTGTTCGCCGGCGCCGCGGGCGCGCTCAACCAGCGCCTCCTCGACGTGCCGGGCGCGGTCGTCGCGGGCGCGGGCGAGAAGCTCGGCGGGGCCCTCGACTCGGCCGGCGACGTGAACAACGACGGCTTCGGTGACCTCGTCGTGGGCGCGGAGTCGAACGCCGCCAACGGCGCCACCACCGGGCGCGCCTACCTCTTCACCGGCGGCGCGCCGCCCGCCGCCGCCGCCGCGGTGGCCTTCAGCAGCGCCGACACCTCCGGCGGAAACGTGCGCCTGCTCGGCCACCGCGTGGCCGGCGCCGGGGACGTCGACGGCGACGGCTTCGACGACGTGCTCGTGCGCGCCGGGCGCGCGCCCGCCAACGTCGGCCGCGAGGGCGGGCCCGGGGCGGTGTTCATGTACCGCGGCGGCGCCGCGCCCGCCGCGGCGCCCGCGTGGACCTCGGTCGGCGTGGGCGACTCGCAGGTCAACGAGTACGGCGTCGGCCTCGCGTTTCGCGCGAGCTTCCGCCCGCGCTACTTCTGACGGTCAGCGCCGCGAGGCGAGGTGCGCCACGCTCTCGCCGCGGTGGACGCGGCCGATGGCGTCGGAGAGCAATCCCGCGATCGAGACCACCTCGATGCGCGGGTCGCGCTTCGCCTCGGGCAGCGGGATCGAGTCGGTGACCAGCAGCCGCCGCAGCGCGCTGGCGCGCACGCGCTCGACGGCCTTCCCCGACAGCACCCCGTGCACGGCGGCGGCCTCGACCGACGCCGCGCCGAGGCGCATCACGAGCTCGGCGGCCTCGAGGATGGTGCCGCCGGTGGCGATCTCGTCGTCGACGATGAGGGCGTGGCGGCCGCGCACGTCGCCGACGATGGTCTGCGGCACGGCGTGCTCGTCGTCGCCCTTGCGGCGCTTGTCGATGACCGCGAGGGGGATGCCCAGCTCGGCGGCGAAGCGCCCGGCGTCCTTGGCCTCGCCGATGTCCGTGGCGACCACCACGCGCTCGCCGGGCGGGCCCGCGACGAGGGCCGCGCCCAGCACGGAGATGGCCGTGACGTGGTCGACCGGCATGCGGAAGAAGCCGTGGATCTGCGGCGAGTGGAGGTCCATCGCGAGGAGGCGCTGGGCGCCGGCGGTGGCGAGCAGGTCGGCGACGAGGCGCGCGGTGATCGAGACGCCGGGCTCGTCCTGCTTGTCGGAGCGCACGTACGGGAAATAGGGCAGCACGGCGGTGACGCGGCCCGCGCCGGCCGAGCGCAGCGCGTCGAGGAGGATGAGCGTCTCCATCAGCGACTCGTTGACCGGCGGGCACGAGGTCTGGATCACGTAGACGTCGCGGTCGCGCACGTTCTCCTCGACGCAGACCTTCACGTTCTCGTTGGAGAAGCGGTTGAAGCGCACCCGCCCGACGGCGACGCCGAGGTGGCCCGCGATCGTGGCCGCGAGGGTGGGGTGCGAGCTGCCCGAAATGATCACCGGCGGGTGCGACATCGTGCCGGGGGACGTACCCCGTTTGCCGCCGCGCGCGCCAGCACCCTTGACGCCGCGCCGCCCCGCGGACGACCCTTCGAGACCGCCGCGCGATGTCCATCACCAACGACCAGCAGCAACGCGACGCGCTCATCACCGCCCACCAGGGCCTCGTGCGCCGGGTCGCGCGCACGATGGTGCGCGACGTCCCCCGCCACGTGACCGTCGACGACCTCGTGAGCTTCGGCCAGCTCGGGCTCATCGACGCCGCCACCCGCTACGACGCCTCGCGCGGGGTGCAGTTCAACACCTTCGCGTACTACCGCATCCGCGGCGCCATCTTCGACCAGGTGCGCAAGGAGCACGGCCGCGACCCCATCTACCGCGCGCGGATGGGCGCCCGCGCCGCCGTCGACGACCTGCTCGAAGCCCGCGCCGCCGAGGGCGCCGCCTCGGCCGACGCCCTCGACGCCGCGCGCGCCCTCGCCGGGCTGCTCGAGGAGACCGCCACCGCCCTCCTGCTCGAGGAGACCGCCGAGGCGCTGCGGCCGCCGGAGGTGCCCTCCCCCGAGGCCGCGGCGATGCAGAGCGACACGGCGCGCGAGATCCGCGAGGCCCTCGTCGGGATGCCCGAGCGCGAGCGCGGCCTCGTCGAGAAGGTCTACCTCGAGGGGCTCACCATCGAGCAGGCGGGCATCCAGCTCGGCATGACCAAGGGGTGGGCGAGCCGCCTGCACGCGCGGGCGCTGGGTCGACTGCGCGAGCGCCTCGCGCAGTACGCCTCACCGGAGCCCTGAGGCCCCCGCGTCGCCGAAGCGCACCGTCGGCGCGCGGCGGCTGATGCCGGTGCGGTCGGCGAAGACCGCCTGGAGGATGATCCCCGCGGCGAGGACGAGCACGAGGACGAGCACCGTGAGGAGGGCGCGGCGGCCGGAGACCTCGCGCGCGGCGTTGGGGGGGCGGGCCGGCCAAGGGCGGCGGGCACCTTCGCACGACGCCGCCGGCGATCCAGCGGGCGAGCGCGCGGGCCTCGCAGCC